>NZ_BAABLV010000012.1:0-108434 GCF_039544535.1 Tessaracoccus lubricantis | reverse complement strand
TCGGGAGGCCTCGACCCCTATAGCCAGCCGCCACGCCGCGCCACCCCTACACCCTCAATTGGGAAGAGCCACTTACTGGGCCATGCAATGGGGTGACAAGGGGCTGCTGGGGCATCCCGGGCCGATTGAATCTGGCACGGCTTCAAACCTGGCGTGAGCTGCGGCGAGAAGTAATCCGACTCCGGACCACCCGGGGCAGACCAGACCCTCCACCAGCAACTCACCGACAATGGATCACCCGCTCCGTCTAGGGTGGGGGCGTGACACAGCCTCCACCCGCGACCCCACAGCCCGGTCCCCAGTGGGCGCCGCCGCCGCAGTGGGGGCCGCCGTCGCAGCCGGAACCGCCCTCCCAGTGGGGGCCGCCACAGCCCCCTGTTCAGTGGGGGCCGCCTCCCGCACCGCCGACGATGCCCGTGGAACCCGTCGAGTACCACCAGTTCTGGCGTGCCCCCGGCATCGCGCCCTGGAGGCCCGTCGTCGCGGTGCTTCTAGTGGCGGTGGCCTTCCTCGCCGCCTCCCTCATCGCGACGGTGGCCGCGTTGATGATCGAAGTGGCCACGGGCGCCGTCGACCCCGACGAACTTCTGGGGATGCTGGAGAACGCGCAGGTCACCCCGGGGCTGGTGCTGGCCAACAGCGTCGCGATCGGGCTCCTGCTCCCGTTCTCGCTGTTGATGGGCCACTTCGTGCGGCAGCGCCCGGGCTTCCTCCACTCGGTGGTGGGTCGGTTCCGGTGGCGCTGGTTCTGGACCTGCGCCGCCGTCGCGCTGGTCATCCTCGGCCTGAACGTGGGCATCGAGCTGGCCGTCACCGGCACCGCAGACCTCGACCTGCAGATCCGCCCCTACACGTGGTGGCTGCTCGTCGGGCTGATGCTCGTGACGCCGTTCCAGGCGGCCGCGGAGGAGTACATGCTGCGCGGCGTGCTGCTGCGCACGGTGTCGTCCTGGTTCCGCAGGCCCGTCGTCGCCCTCGCAGTGGGGACGCTGCTGAACTCCGCCGTGTTCATGCTGCTGCACGGCGCCTCAGACCCCTGGCTCAACCTCTTCTACTTCACGCTGGGGGCGCTGCTGACCTGGCTGACGTGGCGGACGGGCGGGCTCGAGGCCGCGGCGGCATTCCACATCGTCAACAACATGATCGGCTTCTCCCTCGTGCCGTTCCAGGGCGTCAGTTCGATCTTCGACCGCTCGGTGGGCACCGGCGGGCCGATCGTGCTGGGGCAGCTGGTGGCGGCGGTGCTCGTGGTGGCGGTGATCGGCGTCCTGGCCCGCCGGGGTGACGTGCAGCGGCAGGGCCCGGGTCGCGAAGGCTAGGCCAAACCCGACCCCGCATATAAACTCGGCGGTGCCATGACTACGATGCCCACCCTGCCCTCGCACTCGGTGTTCGACCGCCTCGAGCCGCTGCTGGCGCGCGTCAGCAAGCCCATCCAGTACGTCGGCGGGGAACACAACTCCGTCGTGAAGGAATGGGACGCCGTCGACGTGCGCTGGTGCCTGTCCTACCCGGACGCCTACGAGGTGGGTCAGCCCAACCAGGGCGTCGCGATCCTCTACGAGATCCTCAACGAGCGCGACTGGATCTTGGCCGAACGCACCTACTCCGTCTGGCCGGACATGGAGGCGGTGCTCCGCAGCAACGGCATCCCGCAGTTCACGCTCGACGCGCACCGCCCCGTCGGCATGTTCGACCTGCTGGGCGTGTCGTTCTCGACGGAACTGGGCTACACCAACCTGCTCAACCTCATCGACCTGTCGGGCATGACACTGCACGCCGCCGACCGCGGCGAGGGCGAGCCGCTCGTCGTGGCCGGTGGCCACGCGGCGTTCAACCCCGAACCCATCGCCGACTTCATCGACGTAGCGGTGTTGGGCGACGGCGAGGAGGCCTCGCTGCACATCTCCGACATCGTGCGCGAGTGGAAGGCGGAGGGCCGCGAGGGCGGCCGCGACGGCCTGCTGCTCCGGCTGGCGATGACAGGCGCGTTCTACGTGCCGAAGTTCTACGATGTCGACTACCTCGACGACGGCCGCATCCAGCGCGTCGCGCCCAACCGGCCGGAGGTGCCGTTCCAGGTCCGCAAGCACACCCTGATGGACCTCGACGCGTGGCCCTACCCCAAGAAGCCCATCGTGCCGATGGCCGAGACCGTGCACGAGCGCTACTCGGTCGAGATCTTCCGGGGCTGCACCCGTGGCTGCCGGTTCTGCCAGGCCGGCATGATCACGCGCCCGGTGCGTGAGCGCAACATCGAGACGATCGGCGCGATGGTCGAGGGCGGCCTCAAGGCCACGGGCCTGGAGGAGATCGGCCTGCTGTCGCTGTCGTCGGCGGACCACTCGGAGATCGCCGAGGTCACCAAGCAGTTGGCGGACCGCTACGAGGGCAGCAACGTGTCGCTGTCCCTGCCGTCGACGCGCGTGGACGCGTTCAACATCGACCTCGCCAACGAGCTGTCACGCAACGGCCGTCGTTCCGGCCTGACGTTCGCGCCCGAGGGCGGCTCCGAGCGCATGCGCAAGGTCATCAACAAGATGGTGAGCGAGGACGACCTCATCAACACCGTGGCCGCGGCGTTCTCCTCCGGGTGGCGCCAGGTGAAGCTCTATTTCATGTGCGGGCTGCCCACGGAGACCGACCAGGACGTCCTGGCCATCGCAGACCTCGCCCGTCGGGTCATCGAGACGGGCCGGCAGGCATCGGGCACCAAGGACATCCGCTGCACGGTGTCGATCGGCGGCTTCGTGCCGAAGGCACACACGCCGTTCCAGTGGGCCGGGCAGGCCAGCTCGGAGACCATCAACCACCGCCTCATGCTGCTCAAGGAGACCATCAAGCAGGACCGCAACTACGGCCGCGCCATCGGCCTGCGGTACCACGAGGGCGAGCCCGGAGTGGTCGAGGGGCTGCTGTCGCGCGGCGATCGCCGGGTCGGCCGGATCATCGAGCGCGTGTGGCGCGAGGGCGGCAAGTTCGACGGCTGGAACGAGCACTTCTCCTACGAGCGCTGGGTCACCTCGGCCAACGAGGAACTGGCCACGTTCGGCATTGACCTCGACTGGTACACGCAGCGCGAGCGCAGCTACGAGGAGGTGCTGCCCTGGGACCACCTGGACGCCGGCCTGGACCGCGACTGGCTCTGGGAGGACTGGCAGGACGCCCTCGACGAACGCGAGGTGGAGGACTGCCGCTGGACGCCGTGCTTCGACTGCGGCGTGTGCCCGCAGCTGGACACCGAGATCCAGATCGGCCCCACGGGCAAGGTGCTGCTGCCGCTCACCGTCGTCAAGCCCAGCCTGGCCTGACGCCGGGGCCCGGCACTCCGCGGGGGCGGCGGCCTCGGCGGATCAGCGGTGCCGGTCCAGGAACGCGTCAACCACGGCGTGGAACTCATCGGGCCGGTCGCGGCGGATGCAGTGCCCGGCGCCCGGGATCTCGACCACCTCGACCAGGTCGTTGTCGATCCGGGCCGGGTCCGGGGCCATCTCACCGTCCACGGGAACGACGATGAGCGTCGGCACCGTCAACGCGGAGAACATCTCCTCCCACGCGGTGTCGCCGAGGTAGAGGCCCCGCCGTAGGTATTCACGGTCGACGCGGGCCTTGGACTCCGCCCACGGCTCGAGCTCGGTGTCGGTCCACGGCGTCTCCTGCAGCATCCGGGTGACCTCGCCGTCGGGGTCCTGCGTGACGGCCTCGACGAAGGCGAGCTGCTGCCTTGAGAACTCGGTGTTGGCGCCGTCCCAGTGCGGGGCGGGCTTGGCAGGGTCCTCGAGCACGATCGCGCGCACCAGTTCTGGGTAGCCCTGCGCAACGCGGGCGGCGACCAGACCGCCGAGTGAGTGCCCCACGAGGATGGCGGGCCGCCCGAGCTGGCGCAGCACGGCCGCCACGTCGTCGCGCATGACCTCCGGCACCCGCCGGAACTGCTCCTCGGAGAAGCCGGGGGAGCGGCCGTGCCCACGCTGGTCGACGGCGAGGACGTGGTGGTCCCGCTCCCAACGCGCGACGGCGTCGGGCCAGCAGGTGCCGTCGTCGGTGAGGCCGTGGATGAGTACGAGCGGCGGTGCCGCGGGATCGCCGTGGTCGTGAACGTGGAGCGCCATGGGGTAGAGCCTACCGGCGGCGCGGCGTGTAGGCTGGGGGTCCGTGGCTGACAGCATGCGCAAGACCGGATTCGACCGTCAGAAGTACCTCGACCTGCAGTCGGAGCACATCGACCAGAGGCGCAAGCGCTTCGGCGGGAAGCTGTACCTCGAGTTCGGCGGCAAGCTGTTCGACGACCACCACGCGGCGCGCGTGCTCCCCGGATTCACGCCGGACAACAAGATCGAGATGCTCAACACCATCGCCGACGAGGTCGAGATCGTGATGGTCATCTCCTCGCACGACCTCATCCGCAACAAGGTGCGCGCCGACGTCGGCATCACCTACGAGGCCGACGTGCTGCGCCTCATCGACGAGTTCCGCTCCTACGGCCTCTACGTCGGCTCCGTGGTCATCACGCAGATGGCCGACGACCACCGCCAGGCCCGCAACTTCAAGCGCAAGCTGGAGCGGCTCGGCCTCAAGGTGTACCGCCACTACCCGATCAAGGGCTACCCCAACGACGTCCCGCTGATCGTCAGCGAGAACGGCTACGGCCGCAACGAGTACGTCGAGACCAGCCGCGACGTCGTCGTGGTCACCGCGCCCGGCCCGGGCAGCGGCAAGATGGCCACCTGCCTGTCGCAGCTCTACCACGACCACAAGCGCGGCATCCCCTCCGGCTACGCCAAGTACGAGACGTTCCCCATCTGGAACCTGCCGCTCGACCACCCCGTGAACATGGCCTATGAGGCGGCGACGGCGGACCTGGACGACGTCAACATGATCGACCCGTTCCACCTCGCCGCCTACGGCGAGCAGGTGGTCAACTACAACCGCGACGTGGAGTCGTTCCCGGTGCTGAAGCTGCTCTTCGAGCAGCTGACGGGGGAGAGCCCGTACCAGTCGCCCACCGACATGGGCGTGAACATGGCCGGCGTGTGCATCGCCGACGACGAGGTGTGCCGCGAGGCGTCGAAGCAGGAGGTGCTGCGCCGCTACTTCAAGGCGCTCGTGGCCGAACGCCGTGAGGAGGCCGAGCCGCACCAGTCGGACCGCATCGCGCTGATCATGTCGACGCTCGGCATCACGCGCGAGGACCGGCCCGTCGTCCTGCCGGCGCTGGACCTCGAGAAGCGCACCAAGGGCCCCGCCGCCGCGATGCAGCTGCCGGACGGCCGCATCGTCACCGGCAAGACCTCCGCGCTGCTGGGCGCCAGCTCCGCCATGCTGCTCAACGCGCTCAAGGTGCTGGCCGGAATCCCCGACGAGGTGCGCCTGCTTGACCCGGAGACCATCGAGCCCATCCAGACACTGAAGACCCGCCACCTGGGCAGCGCCAACCCCCGTCTCCACACGGACGAGGTGCTGATCGCGCTGTCGGTCGGCGCCCGTTTCGACGAGAACTGCCGCCGGGCACTCGACGAACTGCAGCAGCTGCGCGACTGCGACGTGCACACCTCCGTCATCCTGGGGTCGGTCGACGAGTCGATCTTCCGCAACCTCGGCGTGCACGTCACGTGCGAACCCGTCTACCAGAGCAAGAAGCTCTACCGGAAGGGCTGAATCCGGACGCGGCCCGCGCTACAGGGCCTCCTCCGCGAGCGCGTCGATCGCCGCTGCGGCGTCGCGGGCGCCCTGCCCGGTGGTCCAGCGACTCCAGCCGCACAGCTGCGCGGCCTCGGCCAGCAGCGAGGGCCACTGCCCGGCGGCGGGCCATTCGGGCAGCGCGACGCAGCACCGCAGCCTGCGCAGGGCCTCGACGGTGGCGAGTTGCTCGTCGAACGGCCGGGGCTGCGCCACCACCACCGCCGGGCGCCCTGCCGCCGCCACCTCCGCCCACTGCATTCTGGCTCGCGTGCGTGACCACCACGTCGGCCCACGCCAGGTCTGCCCAGACGTCGGGTGAGCCGCTGTGCCCCGGGCTGCGGATCCGCCACTCCCAGCCGGGCGTGGCGGCCTCCGCGGCGTCGAGGTCGGCGGCCGTGACGCCGGTGCCGCCGGTGCCCCACGCCACCAGCACCCGCCGTCGGCTCGACGTGAGCGGGGGAGCGGTCCGGTCGTCGAAGCGTGAGATGCCCCCGACGTAGCGGGTCTTGCGGTGCCACCGCTCCGGCCACGTCGGTTCCGGCGTCGTGCCGGGCCACGGCGCGATCAGCAGGGAGGCCCCGTCGTAGGCGGCCTCGTGCGGGCGGTCGCGGCGGTCGCCCCGCATGGCCATCACGACGGTGCGGACGCCGAGCAGCCGCGACAGGAGGGCCACTTCGCAGGAGGCGTCCACGACCATGACGGAGATGTCGCGGCGGAGGTGCTCGCCGATCAGGGAGAGTCGCTCGCGGTGGCCGGGGTGGTCCAGCGGGGCCCAGTGCAGCACCCCGCCGGCAGTGGGATCGGCGGGTTCGTCGGTGAGGTCAGGCGGGAGCTGGACCCAGGCCCCGGGCCAGCCCTCCGGCACGGGGACGGAACCGAAACCGACCACCTCGCCGCGCAGGTGGCGGGCGATCTGGGTGCTGCGCGTGGCGTGGCCCAACCCGTGGTGGTGCACGTACCAACCGATCATGTGAGCTCCTCGTCGCGCACCCGTCCCTTCATTGGAGCGCTTGCGCGGGGTTTCCGCCACCCCCTTGGGGGTTAGCGGTGCTCGGGCAGTTGGTCCTCGATGATCCGGGGCTGACAGGCGTAGAGGCCGGCGATCGTCATGGGGATCGCCAACCCCAGTTGCAGCAGGATGGGTGGGGTCCACGAGTCGAAGAGGTTGTAGAGCACGCCGAAGCTCAGCGGCCCGATCGTCGCGATGGTGTAGCCCACCGACTGGGCGAAACCGCTCAGGGCCGCGGTGGCGGCGGGGGTGCGGGCCCGGGTGCCGAACAGCGCCAGCACGAGCGGGAACGACGACGTGCCCAGCGCCATCATGACCGACCAGAACGCCGGTGCCGCCATCGGCGCGTTCAGCAGGCCGACGTAGCCGACCCCCAGGCATGCCATCAGGCAGAGGAACAGGACGCTGGGGTTGCGCGTGCGGGCCGCGTAGGCGGGGATCAGGAATGCGGGGATGATGCCGACGCCGGTTGCGATGCCGAGCATGTAGCCCGCCGTCGTCTGGTCCATGCCGGCGCTGCGGAAGATCGTGGGGAGCCAGCCGAAGACGGAGTACGCCTGGGCCGACTGGACGCCGAACATGATGCCCAGCGCCCAGCCCAGCCGGGTGCGGGCCACGGCTGCCAGCGTGATGTCGCGCTCACCGCCGGGCCTGGGCCTGCCGGCGCCGAGCGCCAGCGGCAGCCAGCACACGAGGGAGGCCACGGCGATGACGACGCCGGCGGCCAGGGCGGCGCGCCATCCGCCCAACGCGTGCGCCATCGGGACCGTGGCGCTGCCTGCCAGCGTGACGCCGATCGTCAGCACCAGCGAGTACAGCGCAGTGGCCATGCCCACGTGGTTGGGGTAGTGGCGCCGCACCAGCGAGGGCAGGAGCACGTTGGCCTGCGCCATGCCGGCCAACGCCAGCATCGACAACAGCAGGAACGACGGCGGGTCGTCCACCAACAGCCGCCCCGCCTGGCCGATGATCAGCATCACCAGCGAGACGAGGATCGACCGGTGCGCGCCCACGCGCCGGGCGATCCACGGCGCCATGGCCCCGAACACCGCGAAGCACAACGTCGGCAGTGAGGTGAGCATGCCGGCGGACAGGCCTGTGAGGCCGATGTCCGCGCTGATCTCCGTGAGGACGGGGCCGACCGCGACGGCGACGGGGCGCAGGTTGAACGCCAGGGCCAGCAGCGCGACGAGGGGCCACCAGCGACGAAGCGCGCTCAAACCAGCTGCCTCTGGGCCAGTGCCATGGCCAGGGAGGGAGCGAGCGGGAGCCGGGGGATGAGGGTCGCCTGGACCGCGTGGTAGAGGTCCGGCTTGCCGGGCCAGACCGAGTCGGCGACGGCGAGGCCCGCGTCGAGCTGGTGGTGCCAGGAGCCGCGCCCGCTGTCGACGAAGTGCCGGGCGACGTGGTCCCACCAGTGGGCGTAGTCGGTGGCGTAGCGCTTGTCGCCGGTGCGGTGGTAGAGCGCAGCGGCCGCGCCGATGGCCTCGGCAGCCACCCAGTGCAGGCGGTCGGTGGTCACGGGGGTGCCGTCCCAGCCGGTGGTGTAGACGAACCCGTCGTGCCCGTCGCGCGCCCAGCCGTCGGCGATGGCGCGGTCGTAGAGCTGCTGTGCGGCGTCGGCCCAGCGGGAGTCGGTGACGCCGGTGGCGGCCTCGAGGTGCAGGAACAGGCGGGCCCACTCGAGGCCGTGGCCGATGGTCGCGCCGTAGGGACGGAAGGGGTCCTCGGGCTGATCGGCGTTGTACTCGAGCTGCGGGCGCCAGGCCTTGTCGTAGTGCTCGGGCAGGCGCCAGTCGTGGGCGGCTGCCTGCTCGCGGGCGAAGGTGGCGATCCGCTCGGCCCGCTCCAACCACCGCTGGTCCCACGTGGCGTCGGCCGCGGCCAGCATGGCCTCGACCGTGTGCATGTTCGCATTGATGCCCCGGTAGGGGTCCGTGACGGACCAGTCGGGCTGCGCGGCGTCGGCGACCATGCCGTGGCCCTCGTCCCAGAACCGCTCGTCGAGCACGGCGAGCGCCTCGTCGAGCAGTTCACGCCCACCGGCCAGCCCGGCCACCGTGGCCGACGAGCCGGCCAGCACGACGAAGGCATGGTCATAGGCCTGCTTCGCGCCGGCGCGGGTCGAGTCGTGGAACCACCCGCCGTGCTGGTCGTCGCGCAGCGCGCCGGTCAGCCCGCTCATGGCGAGTTGGGCCAGCGGCCGGGAGCCCGGGATGCCCATCAGGTGGCCGAGCGCGTAGACGTGCACCATCCGGCACGTGACGTAGGTCTCGACGGGGCGTCCAGGGTCGGGGTTGCCGTCTGCGTCGAGGTACGCCGCGCCCTGGCCGGCCACCGGTGCCGCGGCGCCGAAGGCGAGCAGACGCTCCGCCTCACGCTGCAACCAGGCGCGGTGGGTTGGAGTGGTCAGCCAGTCGATCATGCGGCATACACTACGCCCCATGAGCACCCGTCAGCCGCCAGTTCAGCAGCCGCCGCCGGAGCAGAAGCTGCGGCTGCGCTACGCCAAGCGCGGCCCCGCGCGCTTCACCTCGCACCGGGATTTCGGCCGGGCGCTGGAGCGTGCGTTGCGGCGGGCCGACATCCCCATGGCGTATTCGTCGGGCTTCACTCCGCACCCCCGGATCTCCTACGCCAGCCCTTCGCCGACCTCTGCATCCTCGGAGGCGGAGTACGTGGAGCTGGGCCTGACCGAGGTGTGCGACCCCGTCAAGGTCGTGGCTGCGCTCAACGAGGTGCTGCCGCAGGGCTTCGAGATGCTCGACGCGGCGGAGGCGGTCAAGGAATCACTCGGCGAACTGTTGCAGGTCTCGGACTGGGAGATCCGCCTCGACGCCGCGCCCGGCGTCCTGCAGGCAGCCGTGGCCGAACTGCTGGGCCGCGAGCACCTCACCGTCGAACGGATGACCAAGCGCGGGATGCGCGCGTTCGACGTGCGGGCGGCCATCGTCTCGCTCGACGTGCTCGACGACCGCACGCTGCTGTTGCGCTCGCTCATCGAGACCCCTCTGGTGCGGCCCGACGACGTGGTGGCCGCGCTGCGCACGATCGACGAGTCCATCCCCCAGGAGATGCTGCTGAACCGGCTGTCCCAGGGGCCGCTGGTCGACGGCGGCACCGGCGACCCGCTGCGCCCCGCCTGACGCACCGTTCCGGGGCGGTTCCCGGCGGAATCCCAGCGTGGCATGCGTGGGTTGTTGGCGATGTGTGGAACAATGGCCCAAGGTCATGGCGCCGCCCGGTGCCACCCTGGGGCAGCGAGACTGCACCGCGGCACAATCCCTGCCGCGACTGCTCGCTGGCATCAGAGGACCACAGTCTTGAGGCACAGCCCGCTGTGCCCGGTCCGCGCCCAGTGCGCGTAAGGAGCCGCATGCTCACATCAGAGAACAATGAACAGGTGACGCCCGAAAGCGACACCACCCCCGCCCCCGTGCAGCGCCGCCGTCGCGCCGCCTCCCGCCCCGCCGGAGCCCCCAAGGCCCCGGCAGCGCAGGTCGAGGCCCCGGCCGCCGCCCCTGAACCCTCCGCCCCCGTCGCGCCGGAGCCAGTTGCTGAACCCAGCGCCCCGCAGGCCACTGAGCCCGCAGCGGCAGAGCCCGTCGCCGAGGACCTGACGCCCAAGCGTCGCCGCGCCTCGACCAAGCCCGCCACCCGCACCACCACCACCCGTCGTCGCAAGGTGGACGTCGAGCCCACGAGCTCCGACGCCCCGGCCGAGTCGCCGGAGCCGGTAGCCCAGGCACCCCAGGCGGAGGTCGCCCAGCCCGAGGCGGTCCAGCCGGAGGCCCCCGCCGCGGAGCAGAAGCCGGTCCGTCGCCGCGCCACCCGCAAGGCGGCCGCCGCTGAGAAGGCCCCGGAGGTCGCCGCCGACGCAACCCCGGAGCCGGTCGCGGAGCCCGCCAGCCAGGAGCCTGCGGCCGCTGAGGCGCCGGCCGAGCAGGTGCAGCCCGTCCGCCGCCGTCGCGCCACGCGCAAGGCCGCGGCGCCGGAGGCGGAGGCCCCCCGCGAGCCCGCGGCCATCGGGGGCCGCCCCGAGGCCCGCGCCATCGAGCCTGCTGCCGCCGCTGCGGCGCCGGCGGAGCCCGAGTCGGAGCAGGTCGACGCAGCGTCTGAGGAGCCGAGGGAGGCCGCGCCCCGCGCGCGCCGCCGCCGTGCGGGCCGCCCGGCCGCCGCACCCGAGCCGCGCAGCACCGCCGCCAACCCCGACGAGGATCCCATCGCCGCCGCCCTGCGCGCGGCCGAGGAAGTCGCCGAGGCGCGCAAGGCCGTGCTCAGCGACCCGTTCATGACGGCAGAGGCCCGTGAGGCCCAGCTCGCCGCGTTGGCCGGTGCCATCGCGGCCGGCGTCGCAGGCACGGCCACCGTGATCGACGAGGAGGGCGAGGAAGACGAGGAGTCCACCGAAGCGGGATCCGACGCCCAGGAGGCCGAGGAGTCCGACACCGCTGCGGACGCCGCGGAAGAGGACGCCGACGACGAGGACTCGGCCGAGGACGACCGCCCTGCCCGCCGCCGCCGTCGCCGTGGTGGCCGCCGTCGCCGCCGTGGCGGTCGAGGCGACGCCGAGAGTGACGAGGACGATTCCGCCGAGGATTCCGATGAGGACCAGGCCGACTCCTCTGACACCGACACGGACGACAACGGCGACTCCGCCGATTCCTCCGACGACGCCGACGGCGACGGCAGCACCATCCGCCGCCGCAGGCGTCGCCGTCGCCGCAACGGCGACTCCTCGGGTGAGGGCAGCCACGACGACGAGGTGACCGGCATCGAGGGCTCCACCCGCATGGAGGCCAAGCGCCAGCGCCGCAAGGAGTCCCGCGCCGCGGGCCGCCGTCGCGCCCCCATCCTCAGCGAGGCCGAGTTCCTGGCCCGCCGCGAGTCCGTGGACCGCAAGCTCGTGATCCGCCAGTCGGAGGAGTACACGCAGCTCGCCGTCGTCGAGGACGACATCCTCGTCGAGCACTACGTCGACAAGGCCTCGGCCGCGTCGTTGATCGGCAACATCTACCTCGGCAAGGTGCAGAACGTGCTGCCGAGCATGGAGGCGGCCTTCATCGACATCGGCCGCGGACGCAACGCCGTGCTGTACGCCGGCGAGGTGGACTGGGACGCCTTCGAGGTCACGGGTGAGAACCGCAAGGTCGAAAACGTGCTCAAGTCCGGCCAGTCGGTTCTGGTGCAGGTCACCAAGGACCCCGTCGGCGCCAAGGGTGCCCGCCTCACCGGCCACATCTCGCTGCCCGGCCGCTACATCGTCTACTCGCCGGGCGGCCACCTCTCCGGCATCTCGCGCAAGCTGCCCGACACGGAGCGCAACCGCCTGCGCGGCATCCTGAGCGGCCTCATCTCGGACAACGAGTCCGTGATCGTGCGCACCGCCGCGGAGGGCATCCCGGAGGAGGAGCTCGTCCGCGACGTCAACCGCCTCAAGGCCCAGTGGGAGGTCATCGAGAAGAAGTCGACGAAGGGTGGGGCGCCGCAGGCCCTCTACTCCGAGCCCGACCTGACGCTGCGCATCGTGCGCGACCTGTTCACCGAGGACTTCGGCCAGCTGATCGTCCAGGGCGACGGCGGTCAGGAGGACTCGTTCGAGGCCATCTCCGCCTACGTCTCGCACGTGGCGCCACACCTGGCGGAGCGCGTCGAGCGCTTCGAGGTGGGCGAGGACGGCAAGGACGTCTTCGCGCGCTTCAAGATCGACGAGCAGATCGCCAAGGCGCTCGATCGCAAGGTGTTCCTGCCGTCGGGCGGCTCGCTCGTGATCGACCGCACGGAGGCCATGACCGTCATCGACGTCAACACCGGCCGCTTCACCGGCGCCGGCGGCAACCTCGAGGCCACCGTCACCAGCAACAACCTGGAGGCGGCCGAGGAGATCGTGCGCCAGCTGCGGCTGCGGGACCTGGGCGGCATCATCGTGATCGACTTCATCGACATGGTCCTGCCCAGCAACCGCGACCTGCTGCTGCGCAGGCTCGTCGAGTGCCTGAGCCGCGACCGGACCCGCCACCAGGTCTCCGAGGTCACCAGCCTCGGCCTGGTCCAGCTGACCCGCAAGCGCATCGGCACCGGCCTCCAGGAGGCCTTCACCGAGCCCTGCGAGCACTGCAACGGCTCCGGTTACCACCGCTTCGAGGAGCCCGTGGACTCGCAGGCCCCCGCCGACGGTGGCGAGCGCAAGGGCGGCAACGGCCGCCGACGCGGCGGACGCGGACGCTGATCCACCCGGGAGGGGCGGGCGACCTGGTCGCCCGCCCCTTCTGCATTCCTACATGTGGTGTTTACATCGATGTGATTCACCAGATATGGTGGCGACATCGCATGGTTCCGCCGCCCGCGAGGGCAGCGGCTAAGAGGGAATCCGGTGTGAATCCGGAACTGTCCCGCAGCGGTGAGTGAGAACGAACGCCGTCATCGGCACTGGGTGATCCCCGGGAAGCGACGGCCAGTAGGTGGCTCACGAGTCCGAAGACCTGCCTGCGTGGCCCCGCATCCGCGGGGTCCGGTTCGAGAGCCGCGTGGAAACGGCCCCGCCAGCGCAGGACGCTCCGCCTCCTCTCGAACTCCACACCGAGTGCGAGGAAACACCCATGTCCATCCGTGTCCGCAAACGCGACGGCTCCCTTGTCCCGTACGACGGCGGGGAGGTGGCCGCGTCGATCGTCGACGCCGCCCGGGGTCTCGACGACGACCTCACCCGCGCCGTCCAGCTCCAGTCCGAGGTCGAGATCACCCTCTTCGACCAGATCACCACCGAGGAACTCGACGAGGCCGTCATCCAGGTGGCGCTCGCCAACGTCAAGGACGACCCGGCCTACGACACCATCGCCGCCCGCCTGCTCGTCAAGCGCATCTACAAGGCGGTCTTCGGCGACACCCACGACCTGTTCGGCGACGGCGCCCCCGAGACCATCCGGCAGCTGCACGTGGCGCACTTCGGCCCCACGATCACCCACGCAGTCGCCGCCGGGCTCCTCGATGCGCGGCTGGCGACGTCGTTCGACCTGGAGGTGCTCGCCCGGGCGCTGCGACCCGAGCGCGACGACCTGCTGCGCCACATCGGCGTGACCACCATGCGCAACCGCTACCTCCTGACCGCCGCAGGCCGCCTGCCCCTCGAGGTGCCGCAGTTCTTCTGGATGCGCGTCGCGATGGGGCTCAGCCTCAACGAGGCCGACCCCACGTCGGTGGCGCTGGAGCTGTACGACGCCATGAGCCAGCTGCGCTACCTCGCCGCCGGCTCCACGCTGGCCAACGCGGGCACGAGCTACGCGCAGCTGTCGAACTGCTTCGTCATGCAGCTGGAGGACCAGATCGAGCACATCGGCAAGTCCGTGCGCGACGTGATGTGGCTCACCAAGGGCACCGGCGGCATCGGTCTGTCGGTGTCGAAGCTGCGCTGCGAGGGCTCGCCGATCCGGTCCAACCAGACCACCTCGACCGGCCCGATCCCGTTCATGCACACCATCGACTCCACGCTGCGCGCCGTCTCGCGCGGCGGCAAGAAGTTCGGCGCGCTGTGCTTCTACATGGAGAACTGGCACCTCGACTTCGGCCAGTTCCTCGACCTCAAGCAGAACTCCGGAGACCCGTACCGGCGCGTGCGCACCGCCAACACCGCCGTGTGGATCAGCGACGAGTTCATGAAGCGGGTGGCCGACGACGCCGACTGGTACCTGTTCGACCCCCTCGACACCCCCGACTTGGTGGAGCTCTACGGGGCGGCGTTCTCCGCCCGCTACGCCGAGTACGTCGCGCTGGCGGAGAGCGGCGAGCTGGTGCGCTTCCGCAAGGTCCGCGCCCGCGAGCAGTACCGCCAGATCCTCGTGACGCTCCAGACCACGTCGCACCCGTGGCTGACCTGGAAGGACACGATCAACACGCGCGCGCTCAACAACAACACCGGCACCATCCACCTGTCCAACCTGTGCACCGAGATCTGCCTGCCGCAGGACGAGGACAACGTCGCGGTGTGCAACCTCGCCTCGGTCAACCTCGCCCGGCACCTCGACGGCGGCTCCTTCCAGTGGGACCAGCTGGCGGCCACCGTCCGCACCGCCGTGCGGCAGCTCGACAACCTGGTCGACATCACGATCTCGTCGGTGGGCGAGGCCGAGCGCGCCAACCGCGAGAACCGCGCCGTCGGGCTGGGCGTGATGGGCCTGACCGACGTGCTCGAGAGGCTGGGCCACGCGTACGACTCCCCAGCTGCCTACGACCTGGTCGACGAGGTGATGGAGTTCATCAGCTGGCACGCGATCGACACCTCCTGCGACCTCTCGCGCGAGCGTGGGCCGTACCCCAACTTCGCCGGCTCCCGCTGGTCGCAGGGCTGGGTGCCGCTGGACTCGCTCGAGGCCCTCGAACGCGACCGCGGCGTACGGGTCGACGTCGACCGCACGGCGCGGCTCGACTGGGATCTCCTGCGGGCAAAGGTGCGTGGCGGCATCCGCAACGCGACGCTGCTGGCGATCGCCCCGACGGCCTCGATCGGCCTCGTGGCCGGTACCACGCCAGGCATCGACCCGCAGTTCTCGCAGCTGTTCAGCCGGGCGACGTCGTCGGGCAAGTTCCTGGAGGTCAACCGCAACCTGGTGGCCGACCTCAAGGCGCTCGGCCTCTGGGAGGAGGTGCGCGACGACCTCCTGCGCAGCCAGGGCGACCTCAGCGTGCTGCCCGCAGTGCCGGCGCGCCTGAAGGAGACCTACCGCACCAGCTTCCAGGTGGACCCCGCCGCCTACCTGCACGTGGCGGCCCGGGCCCAGAAGTGGATCGACCAGGCGATCAGCCGCAACATCTACCTCGCCGACCGGGACGTCTCGACGATGGAGGACCTGTACCAGCTGGCGTGGCGGATGGGCGTCAAGACCACCTACTACCTGCACATGATGCCGCGCCACACCGCGGAGCAGAGCACTGTCAAGGTCAACAAGGCCGCCGAGCTCACCGGCGCCGGGGGAGGGGCGCGCCGAGGCTTCGGAGCCGCCCGGCCCGCCGTCGTGGCGCTCCAGCCGCAGGCCATCGAGGTCGTCGACGGTGCAGCCTGCCCCGTCGACCCCCAGGAACGCCTGCAGTGCGATTCCTGCCAGTGACGAACAAGAGGACGAAGGAGACAGACATGGGCATTCTCGGCACCGGCATCCAGGACGGGCTCCTGCTGAAACCCGTCACGTACCCGTGGGCGATGGACCTGTACGACCAGGCCGTGGCCAACACGTGGTTCCCCAACGAGATCCAGCTGGGCGAGGACCTGGCGGACTTCCACCGGATGAGCGACGACGAACGGCACGCGCTCACCTACCTCATGAGCTACTTCAACCCCAACGAACTGCTGGTCAACAAGGCACTCGCGTTCGGCGTGTACCCCTACGTCAACGCCGCTGAGGCACACCTGTACCTGGCCAAGCAGATGTGGGAGGAGGCCAACCACTGCATGGCGTTCGAGTACGTGCTCGAGACGTTCCCCGTCGACCGCGAGGCGGCCTACGGGGCGCACGTGGACGTCGCGTCGATGGCGGCCAAGGAGGAGTTCGAGGTGCGCTACATCAGGCGCATGACCGAGCAGGGCCTGGACATCTCGACGGTGGCGGGCAAGCGGGACTTCGTGCGCAACCTGGTGGCCTACAACGTGATCCTCGAGGGCATCTGGTTCTACTCGGGGTTCATGGTTGCGCTGTCATTCCGGCAGCGCAACCTGCTGCGCAACTTCGGCTCGCTGATCGACTGGATCGTGCGCGACGAGTCGCTGCACCTGAAGTTCGGCATCAACCTCATCCTCACCGTGCTCGAGGAGAACCCGGAGGTCGCCACCGACGAGTTCGCGGCCGAGATCAGGCAGATGATCCTGTCTGCCGTGGACATGGAGGTCGCCTACAACCGCGACCTGCTGCCCCGCGGCATCCTCGGCCTCAACGCGGAGGTGGTCAACGACTACGTCCGCTACCTCACGGACCGGCGACTGGAGGAGTTGGGCTTCGAGCCCGAGTACCACGTGGCCAACCCCGCGAAGTGGATGGCCACCGCCAACGACACCCTGCAACTGGTGAACTTCTTCGAGGCCACCAACACGTCGTACGAGGTCAACGCGATGGCCAGCCGACGGGGGGATTGAGGCCCTCGGCCGGTTTGGCGAATCCGTTCGCGACGGGTTAACATTGTGCGGTTGCCTTTTCGGAGGTGAACCCCCAAACGAACCAACAAGGAGATTCCAGTGGCTGCCAAGTGTGAAGTTTGCGCCAAGGGACCCGGCTTCGGTCACAACAAGCCCTGGTCGAAGAAGAAGACCAACCGTCGCTGGAACCCGAACATCCAGCGTGTCCGCGCTACCGTCGACGGTACCGCGATGCGCGTCAACGTGTGCACCTCGTGCCTGAAGGCTGGCAAGGTCTCGCGCTGAACTGAGACAGCTGAAACCGGCGGTCCGCTGAGCGGGCCGCCGGTTTTGCTGTGTCAGCGTGCCCGGCCGGGCAGCCCGACGAAGCGGGCCCACCCTCCCATCCACACGGCGCCGGCCCCGGCGATCCCGGCGACGGCGAACATCGCCGTCGGCAGCGACGCCGCCGCCAGCAGGCCGGAGATCAGCAGCGGGCCACCCAGCGCGCCGCCCTGGCTGAACATGGCCCAGATGCTGAGGAACTTCGCCCGCCCGCGTACGGGGGACAGGTCCGCCCCGATGGTCATGTTGATGCCGGCCCCCAGCCCGTTGCCGATGCTCATCACCACCACCGCGGCCACGAACCCGGCGGACGTGGGCCACAGCGGCGCGAGCGCGAACCCGGAGCCGTAGACCAGCAGGCAGGCCACGAGGGTGAACGCCCGCCCCATGGCGTCCTTGAGATGGCCACCGGGCAACATCAGCAGCAGTTCGATGCCGGAGCCCAGCGCCACGGTGAAGGAGATCTGCGCCTCGCTCCACCCCAGGTGCACGCCCCACAGCGCGATCAGGATCGGCTGCCCGATGCGGGCGATGGTCAGCGCCGTCATGGCGAGGCCGGCCAGCGTCACCGCGGCCCAGCGCACGCCCACCGTGTCCTGGTCCTCCGCGTGGGCGGCGATGCTCTGCTGCACATGCGCGTCGAAGGCGCGGTTGAGGCGCTTGACGTAGAGCATCCCGGTGGCCACGACGGCCATCGCCGCCCCGAACACGAAGACCGACCACAGCGGCAGCCACAGCAGCAGCAGCGCCCCGCACAGCGGCCCCACCAGGTTGCCGGCCCGCATCGTGCCGCCCAGCGCGGTCATGGCCAGCCCGCGCTGCGCCGTCGGCACAGATTCCGCCAGGATGGCCTGGCGGGCCAGGTTCCAGGCCACCGACGCCGGCGTCTGGAGCACCAGCGCCCCGACGAACAGCGGCAGGGAGTACGACGACGGGTTGGCCAGCGCCACCACCGTGAGCCCGAACAGCACGGCGGAGGACGCCGTGGCCAGCGTCATCGCCCGCTTGTCGCCCACCCGGTCGATGAGCGCACCCACCGGCACCGTCACCACCAGCGCGGCCGCGCCGAACAGCGCCATGGTGGCGCTGGCGAGGGCCTCGGACGCCCCGAGCTGCAGCAGCGCCAGCACCATCACGGGGAGCATGGCCCCGCTGCCGACGGCGAACAGGAACGACGGCATCAGGACCGGCCAGAAGATCAGGCGGTACATGGTGGTCCAATCTAGTGTCGGGCGCGGTCGGTAGGGTTGTGCGCATGTGGCGAACCACCATCTACCGTGAACTGCACCGGCGCCTCGCGGACGTCGTCGGTGGGCCCACGGCCAAGGAGTTCGCCAAGCTCGACATCCACACCGTCGACGACCTGTTGCGGCACGTGCCGCGCAGGTACCTGGCGGGCTCGGAGATGTCGGACTTCTCCGGGCTGCGGATCGGCGAGGACGCCGCGCTCGTGGCCCGGGTCAAGGGCGCCTCGCAGGCAGGGTCCCACGGCCAACTCCGGGTCAACGCCGTGATCACCGACGGCTTCACCGACGTCGACGTGACGTTCTTCATGCCGCGCGCCAAGGACGCCCGCTCACAGGGCAGGGCGCAGGCCATGGCCGACTGGTGGGTCAGCGAACTGCTGTCGGGGGAGCGCCGCGGCATCTTCATCGGCAAGGTCGGCATGTTCCGCGACCAGTTGCAGCTGACCCATCCGCAGTTCGTGATGCTCGACGGCGCCGCCGTGCGCAACCCGAAGAACGAGAAGCAGCAGACCAGGGCGGCCATGAGCCGCGCGGTGCAGCGATCCACGCTGGTGGGCCTCTACCCGGCGCACGGCAAGCTGCCCACCTGGGTCATCGCCGAGGCCATCCAGATGGCGCTGCCCGCCGTCGCGGGCGACACGTTGCCGGAGTGGGTGGTGCAGGAGGCCGGGGTCCTGCCGTTCCAGGCGGCGCTCACCGCCGTGCACCAGCCGACGGACCGGCAGCAGGCCGAGGTGGGCAAGGCCCGCCTCAAGTTCGACGAGGCCTTCGGCATCCAGCTGGCGATGGCCCAGCGGCGCCGCCAGTACGCGGGGGAGCACGCCACGCCGCGCCCCCGTCGCGTGGGCGGGCTGCTGGACGCCTTCGACGAGCGGTTGCCGTTCGCGCTCACGTCGGGGCAGGTGTCGATCGGCGAACAGGTCTTCGACGAGCTGGCCCGCGCCGCGCCCATGAACCGGCTCCTGCAGGGCGAGGTGGGCTCCGGCAAGACGCTCGTGGCGCTGCGCGCGATGCTGGCGGTGGTGGATGCCGGCGGCCAGGCCGTCCTGCTGGCCCCCACCGAGGTGCTGGCCAAGCAGCACTTCCACACCATCACGCGCTTCATGGGTGACCTGGGGCAGGGCCGTTCGTTGGGCTCACACCCCGAGGCCACGGACGTGGTGCTGCTCACCGGCTCCCGTTCCACGGCGGCCAAGCGCGAGGCGCTCAACGCGATCGTGACCGGGGAGGCCGGCATCGTCGTGGGCACGCACGCGCTGCTGTCAGACCCCGTGGAGTTCTTCGACCTGGGCCTGGTCGTCGTCGACGAGCAGCACCGGTTCGGCGTCGAACAGCGCGCGGCGCTGTCGGCCAAGGCCGCCGCCAGGCCGCACACGCTCGTGATGACGGCCACGCCCATCCCGCGCTCGATCGCCATGACCGTCTTCGGTGACCTCGAGACCAGTGAGCTGCGGGAACGCCCCGTCGGCCGCGCGGAGGTGCAGACGGTGTTCGTCGACACCCAGCGCAACCCCGGCTGGGTGGCCAGGGCCTGGGAGCGGATCCGCGAGGAGGTCGCTGCCGGGCGGCAGGCGTTCGTCGTGTGCCCGGCGATCACCGCGAAGGACGGGGAGGGCCTCACCGCCGTCGAGGACCTCGCGCCCCAGCTGGCCACCGGGCCGCTGCAGGGCCTGCGCGTCGGCGTGGTGCACGGCAAGCAGCACGTGCAGGACCGCGACGCGGCGATGGAGGCCTTCGCAGCCGGCCAGCTCGACGTGCTGGTGGCCACCACGGTGGTCGAGGTGGGCGTCGACGTGCCCAACGCCACCGTCATGGTCATCATGGACGCCGACCGGTACGGCCTGTCGCAGCTGCACCAGCTCCGCGGCCGCATCGGGCGCGGCGGGCACGCGGGGCTGTGCCTCCTGCTGGCGGCGGTGGGGGACAACCTCGACGCGCACACGCGGCTGACCGCGATGACGAAGACCACCGACGGGTTCGAGCTGGCAGAGCTCGACCTGCAGCTGCGTCGTGAGGGCGACGTGCTGGGCGCGGCCCAGTCAGGGGCCGGCTCCCTCAAGCTGCTGCGGGCGCTCGACGACGCGGACGTGATCCGGCGCGCCAAGACCCTGGCCGAGCAGGTCCTTGCGGACCCGCGTGCCGGGACCGACCCGCTGCTGGCAGACCTCATGGCCAAGGCTGAGGAGGTCGCCGCAGCCGACTGGATGGAGAAGACGTGAGCCGCATCATCGCCGGTAGGGCCAAGGGCCGCCGCCTCGACACCCCCAAGGGCGACACCACCCGCCCCACGACGGACCGCACCCGCGAAGGGCTCTTCTCGTCGCTGGTGAACTGGTTCGACACCGCAGACCACGACGCCGCCGAGCACCTGCACGGCTACTCGGTGCTCGACCTGTTCGCGGGCTCGGGGGCCATCGGCCTCGAGGCCGCCAGCCGGGGCGCGCACCCCGTCGTGCTCGTGGAGTCCGACAGGGCGACGGCCGCGCTGATCACCGCCAACGCCCGCAGCATCGGGGTGTCGGCCGACGTGCGCGCGGCCAAGGCGCAGACCTACGTCGACGGGGCCACCCGCTCGTTCGACCTCGTGGTCATGGACCCGCCCTACGGCGTCACCACGGAGGAGGTCGAGCGGCTGTTGGCGGGGCTGGCGGATGGGGTCGTGGCCGAGCGCGGGCTCGTCGTCGTGGAACGCTCGAAGCGCGACCGCGCGCCGCAGTGGCCCCCGGCCTTCACCGAGACCTGGGAGAAGCGCTACGGGGAGACGGTGCTGTACTACGGCTCGGTCGAGTGACCCGTGCGCTAGGCTCACCCGAATGAAGGTCCTGTGCCCCGGCTCGTTCGACCCCATCACGGTGGGTCACCTCGACATCATCAGGCGCGCGCACGCACTCTTCGGCCAGGTGGTCGTGGCCATCGGCAACAACTCGACCAAGAAGTACCTGTTCTCGTTCGACGAGCGGGTCGCCCTCGTCGAGGAGGCCGCCGAGGGCCTGACGGGCGTGACCGTCGAGGCGATGGACGGGCTGCTCGTCGACTTCTGCCGCGAGCGGGGCATCGGGGCGGTGGTGAAGGGCATCCGCTTCGGTGCCGACTTCGACTTCGAGCTGCAGCAGGCCCACATGAACCACGACATGGGCGACATCGACACCGTCCTGCTGCCCGCCGCCAGGGAACACGTCACGCTGTCGTCGACCATCATCCGGCAGGTGCACAACCTGGGCGGCGACGTGTCGAAGTACGTGCCAGCCAACGTCGCCGCGGCACTGGCCCGCAAGCGCGCCCTGTGATTTGGTGCGCGTCTGGAACTTCGGTAGAGTTGGCAGTCGGTCATGACGAGGTCATGGACGGTTAGGCGAAGGGATTCCGACGTGTCACCCGTACAGCACCACCGCGATCGTCGCTCGCCCCTCGTTCTCGAGGTGCACGAGCTTGGTCGGAGTGCGGGCTCCACGAAGGTGATCCACGAGACGGTCCCGGCGCCCGCCGACCTTGGCATCGAAGTGATCGGAGTGCCACAGGGCTCCGACATCGAGCTTGACCTCAAGCTCGAAGCGGTGGTCGAAGGCATCCTGGTGACGGGGACGGCAACCGTGCAGCTGCACGGCCAGTGTGCCCGATGCCTGGATGACATCGAGGACGAAGCGTCCTTCGATGTGCAGGAACTCTTCTTCTATCCCGGCCGCGAGGTCGATGAGGACGAGAGCGTCGTGGTCGACGAGACGATCGACCTGGACGAGACCCTGCGCGACGCTGTGGTGCTCGAGTTGCCGTTCACGCCACTGTGCAGCGAGGATTGTCTCGGGCTCTGCCCCGAGTGCGGCTTCAACCGCAACCACGATCCGGCTCACAGCCACGGGGATAAGATCGATCCCCGTTGGGAGGGTCTCTCTGGACTGCTCGGCGAGACCACCAACTGACCTTGCTTGAAATCTAGGAGAAGATCATGGCAGTTCCGAAGCGGAAGATGTCGCGTAGCAACACCCGTTCGCGCCGTGCGCAGTGGAAGGCGAGCGTTGTGCCCACGGTTGTGTGCGCCAACCCCGCCTGCCGTGAGCCCCACCTGCAGCACACCGCGTGCCCGAGCTGCGGCCAGTACGGCCCGCGCGGCTCGCGCCGCCAGGTCGTCGAGGCCTGAGCCGGCTCTCCCCGCGAGCCCGGGGATGAGCAGGCTTGAGAACCAGCTGAAGGAGCTGGGCGTCGAGGTGGACGCCCAGCTCTTTGAGTTGTCCTTCACCCACCGCAGCTACGCCTACGAGAACTCGTTGGCGTCCAACGAGCGGCTGGAGTTCCTCGGTGACGCCGTGCTGCAGATCGTGGTGACGGAGCACATCGTGCGCAGCTACCCGGAGCTGGCCGAGGGCCACCTGGCGAAGCTGCGCGCCTCCGTCGTGAGCTCGGTGCCCCTGGCGGACCTGGCCCGTTCGCTCGGGATCGGCACGCACCTGCGCCTCGGCAAGGGCGAGATCGCCACCAAGGGCTACGACAAGACGTCGATCCTGGCAGACACGATGGAGGCCGTCATCGGCGCCATCCACCTCTCCCAGGGCCCGGAAGCCTCGGCGCGGTTCATCCACCACAACTTCGACCCGCTGATCGCCGCCTCCGCAGAGTCAGGCGACTACGCCGACTACAAGACCGTCCTGCAGGAACTCACGGCCGCCAACGGCTGGGGCCTGCCGCGCTACGCGGTGACCGGCACGGGGCCGGACCACCAGCGCACCTTCACGGCTGTGGTGCACGTCCAGGAGCGGCCCATGGGGGAGGGGACCGCCCCCAGCAAGAAGCGCGCGGAGCAGATCGCCGCCCGACTGGCCGTGGCGGAGCTGACCGGTGCCTGAGCTCCCCGAGGTCGAGGTCGTGCGCCTCGGGCTGGACCGGCACGCCACCGGGCTCACCATCACCGACGTCTCCGTCCTGCACCCGCGGCCCGTCCGCTACCACCCCGTGGGCCCCGACGGATTCCGCGCGGACCTCGCCGGCCGCCGCATCGACGGCGTGCGCCGCCGCGGCAAGTACCTCTGGGCCGTGTTGGGTGACGACGCCCTCGTGGCCCACCTCGGCATGAGCGGCCAGTTCCGCTTCAACGCGCCGGGCGACGAACTGGTGCGCAACACCCGCATCGTGTTCGGCCTCGACGACGGCACCGAGCTGCGCTTCGTCGACCAGAGGATGTTCGGCGGGCTCGACCTGCGGCCGGGCCTGGCGTCGTGCCCCGTCCCCCACATCGCGCTCGACCCGTTCGACCCCGCCTTCGACGCCCGGGCCGTCGCCGCCCGGATGCGCGCCAAGCGCACGACGGTGAAGCGGGCACTCCTGGACCAGTCGCTGATCAGCGGCGTGGGCAACATCTACGCCGACGAGGCCCTCTGGCGTTCCCGCATCCACTTCGACACGCCCACCGGCGAGCTGGGGCCCCGCAAGGCGGTCGGGCTCATCCGCGCCGCCGGCGAGGTGATGGCGGAGGCGCTCGACCAGGGCGGCACGTCGTTCGACAGCCTCTATGTGAACGTCAATGGTGAGTCCGGGTACTTCTCCAGGTCGCTGAACGCCTATGGTCGGGAGGGCGAGCCGTGCAACCGGTGCGGCCGCCCCATCGTGCGTCGGGTCTTCATGAACCGCAGCTCATACCTCTGCCCGGGCTGCCAACCCGCCCCGAAAGGACGTCCGTGAACGACCAGCAGAAGGCCCGGTACCGCAGGTCGGCCGGGCAGTTCCTCAAGTTCGGCATCGTCGGCGGCTCAGGCGTGCTCGTCAACATGGTCGTCGCCGTCGTGATGAACCGGCTCAACGGTGGCTCCGCGAACGCCCAGGACGTGGTGTGGTCCATCCCGGGCAGTGACTTCAACATCCGCTTCACCGCGGTGGTGTGGATCGTGGCGTTCCTCGTGGCCAACCTCTACAACTTCCAGTTGAACCGCTGGTGGACGTTCAAGAGCACCAAGCACGCCCGCTGGTGGGCCGAGTTCTGGCCCTTCCTCGCCGTCGGCTCGGTCGCCGCAGCCGTGGGCCTGGTGCTCAAGATCCTGATGACCAACCCCACCAGCCCCCTCTACCTGCCAGACCCGTACTTCCACGAGCAGCGTGGGCTCCAGTCGCGCGAGTACTGGTCCCAGCTCATCGCGATCCTCATCACCATGCCGATCAACTTCGTGGTCAACAAGCTCTGGACCTTCCGCGCGGTGCGCCACGCGAAGCTGACGGTCGCCGAGGACCGCGTCGAGGAGAGGCACACCGTCTGACATGTACCTCAAGAAGCTGACCCTGCGCGGGTTCAAGTCCTTCGCGTCGGCGACGACGCTGGTCTTCGAACCGGGCATCACCTGCGTCGTCGGGCCCAACGGGTCCGGCAAGTCGAACGTCGTCGACGCGCTCAGCTGGGTGATGGGCGAGCAGGGGGCCAAGACGCTGCGCGGCGGGAAGATGGAGGACGTCATCTTCGCCGGCACCGCGAAGCGGGCGCCGCTGGGCCGCGCAGAGGTCGAGCTGACGATCGACAACACCGACGGCGCGCTGCCCATCGAGTACGCCGAGGTGACGATCACCCGAACCATGTTCCGCTCCGGCGGGTCCGAGTACGCCATCAACGGCACACCCGCCCGCCTGCTCGACGTACAGGAACTCCTCAGCGACTCGGGCATCGGCCGGGAGATGCACGTCATCGTCGGCCAGGGCCAACTCGACGCGATCCTGCAGGCCACCCCGGAGTCGCGGCGCGGCTTCATCGAGGAGGCCGCGGGCGTGCTGAAGCACCGCAAGCGCAAGGAGAAGGCGCTGCGGAAGCTCGAATCAACCAACGCCAACCTCGAGCGGCTGCAGGACCTGGTGGGCGAACTGCAGCGCCAGCTCAAGCCGCTGGGCCGGCAGGCGCAGGCCGCGCGCAAGGCCGCCGTCATCCAGGCCGAGCTGCGCGACGCCAAGGCCCGCCTCCTGGCGGACGACCTCTCCACCGCGCAGGCCAGGCTGAAGGCAGAGCTGGCAGACGAGGCGGCCGCCGAGGAGGCGAAGGCCCGCGCCGAGCGGGCGGTGGCCGATGCGCAGGCGGCCGAGGAGGCGGCCGAACGGCGGCTTCGGGCGGCTGCGGGTGACTTCGATGCCGCGCAGGAGCAGTGGTACGCCCTGGCCGGGCTGCGGGAGCGGGTGACCACCACCGTCTCGATCTCCGCGGAGCGCATGCGGGCGGGGGAGAACCAGCCGACGCTGGACGTCGGCGGGCGTGACCCGGAGGCGCTGGAGGCGGAGGCGGCCGACGTGCGCGTCAAGGAGCAGGGCCTGCGCCGCGAGGCCGAGGCCGCCAACGCCGCGCTGACGGACGCCACGCTGCGTCGCAACGGGGCCGAGCAGGAACATGCCGCTGCCGAGCAGGCGTACAGCTCCGCGCTGCGCGCCATCGCCGACCGCCGCGAGGGCCTGGCGCGGCTCACCGGCCGGGTCAACTCCATCAAGTCGCGCCTGGAGGCCTCCGACGAGGAGATCGCCCGCCTGGACGCGCGACGGGCGGAGGCGCTCGCCCGCGCCGAGGACGCGGCGGCCAGGTACCACCAGACCGAATCGTCGCTGGCCGGGCTGGGCGCCTCGGAGTCGGACCTGGACGCCGACTACGAGCGCGCCGCGGACGCGTTGGAGGCCCTGGAGGAGAAGGCCGCGGGCATCAAGGCGCAGGAGGCCGACGTCGCCAAGCGGCGGGCCGCCCTCACGGCCCGCGCCGAGGCCCTGCGCCTCCTCACCCAGCGCAAGGACGGGTCCGCGGACCTGTTGGAGGCCGGCCGCACCGACGTCGTGGGCAGGCTCAGCGACCTCCTCACCGTGGCACCCGGCTGGGAGGCCGCGGCGTCGGCCGCGCTGCGCGGCCTGGCCGAGGCAGTCGTCGTGCAGGGGCTCGACGGCGCCCTCGCCGCCGCACGGCACATGGCGGACCACGACCTCGGTCGAGCCCCGCTGATCGTCGCCTCCGCGGCCGCCTCCGGGCCCACGGAGACCGCAGCCGCGTCGACGTCCGATGGGCTGACCCCCCTCTTGGCCCTCGTCGAGGCCCCAGAGCCTCTCACCGAAGCCCTCCACACCGTCCTCGGCCACACCGTCGCAGTCGACACGCCGGAGGAGGCCGCCGCGATCGCTGCTGCCCACGCGGACCTCACCGTCGTCACCAGGGGCGGCGACCTGTTCTCCTCCTGGCTCGTGGAGGGCGGCACGGCGGCCGCGCCGTCGCTGCTCGAGGTGCAGGCGCAACTGACCGAGGCGGAGGACGCCCTGGCCGCAGCCGGGCACGAATCCGACCGGCTCCGGTTCGCCGCTGAGGAGCTCGACGCCCAGCTCGCGGCAGCCAGGCGGGCAGAGGCCGACGCGCTGTCGGCCCTGCACGACTCCGACGCCCAACTCGCCGCCGTCGCCGACCAGCTGGGCTCCTTCCGACAGTCACAGGCAGCCGCCACGAAGGAGGCCGAGCGTCTCGCCGAGGCGATCGAGACCGCCCGCGCGGCGCGCGCCCGCGACGAGGAACAGCTCGCCGAGCTGACCCAGCGGCTCGAGGCCGCATCCGCCGAGGAGGACGTGGCGGAGCCAGACCCGGCAGAGCGCGACGAGAAGGCGGCCGACGCCCGCCGCGCACGCCAGGCCGAGATGGACGCCAGGCTCGCGCTGCGCTCCGTGGAGGAACAGATCAAGGCCATCGCCGGGCGGGCGGAGTCGCTGCTGCGTGCCGCGCAGCACGAGCGGCAGTCACGCGCGAAGGCCAGACAGCGCGCGGAGCAGTTGCGCCGCGAGGGCGAGATCGCCCGTGTCGTGCACGAGGCGGCCCTCGTCCTGGCCGAGCGCGTGGAGGCCACCCGCCAGCGGGCCTCGGCGCAGCGCGACGCGGCAGACCAGGCCCGGCGCGAGGCGGAGTCCGGCACCACCCAGGCCAGGCACGCCTCCAAGGCCGCATCCCAACGGCTCGACGAGATCGTGCGCGGCGCCCACCGCGACGAGATGGTGCGCATCGAGCACCGGATGCGGATCGAGCAGCTGGAGGACCGCTCGCTCAGTGAGCTCGGCCTCGAGCCGGCGCAGCTGGTCGCGGAGTACGGCCCGGACCAGTTGGTGCCCGTCATCACCCGGCCGGACGGCACGGCCCTCACCGAGGACGACGAGCAGCCGGAGCCCGTGCGCTTCGACCGCGACCAGCAGACCGCCCGCCTCCGCGCCGCGGAGCGCAACCTCGCCGTCCTCGGCAGGGTCAACCCGCTGGCGCTCGAGGAGTTCGACGCGATGACCGCGCGCCATCAGTTCCTCGCCGAGCAGCTCGAGGACCTGCGCCAGACCCGGGCGGACCTCATCGACATCGTCGCCGAGGTGGACAAGCGGGTGCAGGAGGTCTTCGAGGCGGCCTACCGCGACGTGGAGGCCAGCTTCGACAAGGTCTTCGCGCGGCTCTTCCCCGGTGGTGAGGGCAAGCTCGTCCTCACGGACCCGGGCAACTGGCTGACCACCGGCGTCGACGTCGAGGCCCGTCCTGCCGGCAAGCAGGTCAAGCGACTGTCGCTGCTCTCGGGCGGTGAGCGGTCCCTCGTGGCGGTCGCCTTCCTCGTCTCGCTGTTCATCGCGCGGCCCAGCCCGTTCTACATCCTCGACGAGGTGGAGGCGGCGCTCGACGACGCCAACCTCGGCCGCCTCCTGGGCATCTACGAGGAGCTGCGGGCCTCGTCGCAGCTCATCGTCATCACGCACCAGAAGCGCACCATGGAGATCGCGGACTCGCTCTACGGCGTCACCATGCGCGGCGACGGCATCTCCACGGTGGTGTCGCAGCGGTTGGCCGAGGAGGCCGGCTGATCCGCACCGGTGGCGGAGGCGCACGTCCGTGGGGAAGGGCCCCCGGCTAGGATGACCGCGTGGATTGGTTTTTCTGGGTAATCATCGCCGTCATCGGCGTCGCGATCATCATCGCGGGCATCATCATCACGGTAGAGGGCCGTCGCCAGCGGCAGCTGGAGGCTGAGGCCAAGCCGGAGATCGAGCCCACCGACATCGAAGGGCCCGTCGTCGCGCCCGAGGCGGTGGTGCCGACGGAGCCCCCCGCGGAGCCCGTCGTCGAGCCCGAGCCCGTCGTCGTCGAGCCCACGGTCGAGACGCCCGAGGCGCCCGGCTCCCGGTGGGCGCGGCTGCGTCGCCGGCTCTCCACCAGCAACAACGCGCTCGCGCGTGCGCTGGGCGACCTGCTGAGTGCCGACAGGATCGACGAGGAGGTCTGGGAGGACTTCGAGACCACCCTGATCACCTCCGACCTCGGCGTCGGCCCCACGACGGAACTGACGGAGGCCCTCCGCAAGGAGCTGGCCATCGACGGCGTGGCCGACCCCGCCCGGGCCAAGGACGTGCTGCGCACCGAACTGCTGAAGCTGGTGGACCCGACGCTCGACCGCTCCCTCAACCTCACCCCGGCGAACGACGGCGACCCCGCCGTCGTCCTCGTCGTCGGCGTCAACGGAACCGGCAAGACCACCACGGTGGGCAAGCTGGCACGCGTGCTGGTCGCCGAGGGGAAGTCGGTCGTACTCGGCGCCGCCGACACCTTCCGCGCCGCGGCAGCAGAACAGCTCGCCACCTGGGGCGAGCGCGTCGGTGTCGAGACCGTCCGCTCCGACGAGGGCGCGGACCCCGCCTCGGTCGCGTTCGACGCCGTGGACAAGGGCGCGCGCGACGGTGTCGACGTCGTGATCGTCGACACCGCGGGCCGGCTGCACACCAAGACCGGCCTCATGGACGAACTCGGCAAGGTCAAGCGGGTCATCGAGAAGAAGGCCCCCGTCAGCGAGGTGCTGCTCGTGCTGGACGCCACCACGGGGCAGAACGGCATGACCCAGGCCCGCATCTTCGCCGAGGTGGTCGACGTCACCGGCATCGTGCTGACCAAGCTCGACGGGTCCGCCAAGGGCGGCATCGTGATCCAGGTGCAGCGCGAACTGGGCGTCCCGGTGAAGCTGGTGGGCCTGGGCGAGGGCGTCGACGACCTCGCGCCCTTCGACCCCGAGGGCTTCGTCCACGGCATCCTCGGGGAGTAACCGCCCCGGGCCCTGACCTAGACGAGAGCGCCGACCGCTGCCACCAGCGCGTCGGCGCTCGCCTTTGCATCACCCAGCAGCATGTCGGTGTTGTCCTCGAAGAACAGCGGGTTCTCCACCCCGGAGTAGCCGGCGCCCATCGAGCGCTTGAAGACGACCACCCGCTCCGCCTCCCACACCCGCAGCACGGGCATGCCGCTGATGGGCGTGCCCGGCTCCAGCGCGGCCGGGTTGACCGTGTCGTTGGCGCCGATGACCAGCACCACGTCCGTGTCGCGGAAGTCGTCGTTGATCTCGTCCATCTCCATCACGATGTCGTAGGGGACGTGGGCCTCCGCCAGCAGCACGTTCATGTGTCCGGGGAGGCGGCCGGCGACGGGGTGGATGGCGAAGCGCACCTGGGCGCCGTTGCCGATCAGCCGCTTGGCCAGTTCAGCGACGGGGTGCTGGGCCTGCGCCACCGCCATTCCGTAGCCGGGGGCGATCACGACGCGGCGGGCGTCCGCCAGCCGGGCGGCCACCTCGTCGACCGTGGTGATCATGGCCTGCTTGGGGTTGCCCTCCGCGTCCAGGATGGCGACGGCGGCCCCGGTGGAGTCGCCGGTGCCGAAGCCACCCAGCAGGACGTTGGCGATGGAGCGGTTCATGCCGCGGGCCATGACGACCGAGAGGATGATCCCGGACAGGCCCACGATGGTGCCCGCCACGATGAGGAGGTCTGAGCCCACGGCGAAGCCCGACAGCGCGCCGGCCCACCCGGAGAACGAGTTGAGGAAGCTGACCACCACAGGCATGTCCGCGCCGCCGATGGCCAGCACCATGATCACGCCGAACGCGTAGCCCAGCAGGTGGGCGATGACCAGCGCCCACAGGTTGGGGGACACGAGGTGCCAAGCCAGGGACCCGAGGAGGCCCAGCACGAGCAACCCGACCACGAGGTTCTTGGCGGGCACCGAGGTGGGCTTGGACGTGATCTTCCCGTTGAGCTTGCCCCAGGCCACGATCGAGCCGGAGAACGTCAGGGAGCCCACGAAGACGGCCGCCCACACCTCGACGCCGTGCACGATCTGCTCGGAGAGCAGCGGGTAACCCTCCACGCCCAGCGCGGAGTTGATGCCGACGAAGGCCGAGGCCTGCCCGCCGAACGCGTTGAACAGTGCCACGAGGCCGGGCAGCCCGGTCATGGCCACCCGTGCCGAGTACAGCAGGCCGACGGCGAACGCGATCACCAGCGCGACCACCAGGAGGGCGAAGCCGAGGAGGTTCCACTGGGAGGCGAAGGTCTGCGTCACGGTGGCCACCACGGCCAGCGTCATGCCGACGATGCCGTAGGCGTTGCCGGCGCGTGCGGTGGTCTGCTTGGCGAGCCCCACGATGCTGAGGATGAACAGCAGGGCGGCGGCGATGTAGCAGCCGAAGACGAAGGCGTCGAGCACGTCAGGCCTCCTTGGCGGGTGCGTCGGACCGGGAGAAGAGTCCCAGCATCCGCTGGGTGATGGCGAAGCCGCCGACGCAGTTGATGCCGGCCAGCACGATGGCGACGAAGGCGAGCAGCTGCACGTGCAGCAGTGGGCTGGTGAGTTGCGTGATGGCGCCGACGATGGTGGTGCCGGAGATGGCGTTGGACACGCTCATCAGCGGGGTGTACAGGGCCGGCTGGACGCCCCAGACCACGTAGTAGCCCACCACGCACGCCAGGCCGAAGACGAGGATGTGGGCGAGGAAGCCACCCGGCAGGACGAGCGCCAGCAAGAGCCACGCGGCGGCCACGAGCATCAGCCTCCTGAACCGGGCCCACTGGTCTGGCGGCGTGACCCGGGGGAGCGGCGCCGGGACGGCGGCGGGGGCCGCCACTGCGGGTGCTGCCGAGACCTGGATGGGAGGCGGCGGGAAGGTGATCTCGCCGTCGCGCGTCACCGTCATCTGGCGGTGCACCTCGTCGTCGAAGTCGAGCGTGAGTTCGCCGTCGGCCCCGGGCGTGAGGAGCTTGAACAGGTTGACCAGGTTCGTGCCGTAGAGCTGCGACGCCTGACCGGGCAGCCGCGACGCGAGGTCCGTCCAACCGATGATGGTCACGCCGCCGTCGGTGGTGTACGTCTCGCCGGGGCGGGTCACCTCGCAGTTGCCGCCACCCGCGGCAGCGAGGTCCACGATCACGCTGCCCGGCCGCATGCTGGCCACCATGTCGGCGGTGATCAGCTTGGGGGAGGGGCGGCCGGGGATGGCGGCGGTGGTGATGATGATGTCGACCGTCCGGGCCTGCTCCGCGTACAGCAGGGCCGCCTTGGCGGCGTCGTCGCCGGTGGACTCCCTCGCATAGCCGTCGGCGGAGACCTCCTTGGCGGTGGCGATGTGCAGGAAGCGGGCACCCATGGACTCGACCTGCTCCGCCGTCTCGGGGCGCACGTCCGTGGCGAAGGTCTCGGCGCCGAGGTTGCGTGCGGCGCCGACGGCGGCGAGCCCCGCCACGCCCGTCCCGATCACGAAGACCTTGGCGGGCGGCACCTTGCCCGCCGCGGTGACCTGCCCGCCGAACATCCGGCCGAAGGCGTGACCGGCCTCGATCGCGGCACGGTAGCCGGCGATGTTGGCCATGGACGACAACGCGTCGAGCGACTGGGCGCGCGAGATGCGCGGCACCATGTCCATGCTGAGCGCGGTGACCCCGCGGGCGGCCAGCGCCTCCGTCAGGCCGAGGTCGGTGCGTGGGTGCAGGAAGCCGACGACGGTCTGGCCCTGCCGCAGCAGCGCGGTCTGCTCCGGGGTGGGGGCCCCGACCATGGCGATGACGTCGCTCTGCCACACCTCGGCCGCGGTCACCACGTCGGCCCCCGCCTCGGTGAAGGCGCCGTCGGGGATCGACGCACGGGCGCCCGCGCCCGACTGCACCGCCACGCGGTGGCCCAGGCGCAGCAACTGCGCGACCGTGCTCGGCGTGGCGGCGACTCGCGCCTCCGGAGCCTCGTTGGGAATGCCGATCAGCACTTCGGCCTCCTTTGTCCTGACTTAAAGGCTGGACCTGTCTCTGGAAGGCTACTGGGGCAGCACCCGCCTGTGAAGGGCAGGCCCCGTTAACGCGTGGCCCGCGCGGTGGTATCAGCCGACGGTGGCAAGCGCGAACGGCAGCACCTCGGGGGCACCCGCGCGCCGGAGCAGGCGCCCGGCCACGGTGAGGGTCCAGCGGGAATCCGCGAGGTCGTCCACGAGGAGGACCGGCCCCTCCAGTTGCGGCAGCGCCTGCGCCATCTGCGTGGGCACGCGGAACCGATGCCAGAGGTCGCGCACACGGAACGCGCTGTTGGTCGACCTGTCGAGGGGGCCGGCGTCGGGGTTGAGGTCCAGGGGGCCCAGTGGCTGCAACCGGCCGGCGCGCGCGATCCCCAGGGCCAGGGATTCCACCAAGCGGGGCCGGGACACCGAGGGCAGCCACGCGACTGCCACGGGACGCTGCGCCCAGTTCCACTCCTTCAGCACCCGGAGGCAGGCGCCGGCCAGTTCCGCCGGGACCTCGGCGTCGACCGGACGGCCGTCCTGCCCCGGCGCGAACAGTTCCCGCAGCGCGTTGCCGTAGCCCAGGTCAGTCAGCCGGGCGACCGCGCGCCCCTCCGCGAGGCCCTCGGCCGGCGACAGGCGGCCCTTCGGCGCCGCCCCGTCCCCGTTGGTCACGGCCAGCTGTTCGAGGCCGCTGGGCCACTGGCCGCGGGCTGCGATGGCCACGCCCACCTGGTCGAGCGTCGAGCGGGCCTGCGCCTCCGCCTGGAGGTCGACGTCCGTGGGGTACCAGACCCCCGCGCAGGTGTCGCACCGGCCGCATGGCGAGGAGGAGGGGTCGTCGAGCTCCGCCGTGAGGAATTCCATCCGGCACGCGCCCTCCGGGAGGCGCTGGTACTCCAGCATGGCCTTCTGCTCGGCCACGCGGGCTGCCGCGATGCGGTCGTAGCGCTGCTGGTCGTAGACCCATGGCTGCCCCGTGGCCTCCCAGCCGCCCTGCACCGCCTGCACGGCGCCGTCGACGGCCAGCACCTTGAGCAACAACTCCAGCTGGGAGCGGCGGATGTCGACGCGGGCCTCGATGGCCGGTGTCGAGAGCGGCCGGCCCTCGCCCTGCAGGGCGTCGAGGATGGCGCCTGCCTTGGCCTGGGTGGGCATCGCGTTGGTGGCGAAGTAGTGCCAGATCTCCTGGTCCTCCGCCCCGGGCAGGAGCAACACGTCGGCGTGGTCCGTGGCACGCCCTGCGCGACCCACCTGCTGGTAGTAGGCCACGGGCGACGACGGCGCCCCGAGGTGGACCACGAAGCCCAGGTCCGGCTTGTCGAAGCCCATCCCCAGCGCCGAGGTGGCGATCAGCGCCTTCACCTCGTTGTTCTTGAGGGCCTCCTCCGCGGCCATGCGCTCCGCAGCGTCGGTGCGCCCGGTGTAGGGCAGCACTTCATGGCCGGCGGCCCGCAGGGCGGCGGCCGTGTCCTCGGCCGCCGCCACGGTGAGGCAGTAGACGATGCCGCTTCCCGGCAGGTCCGGAAGGTGCTGCGTGAGCCAGGCGAGCCGGCGCCAGGAGGTGCCCAGGCTGAGCACCCCCAGCCGCAGCGACTCGCGCGCCAGCGCGCCGCGGAGGGTGAACACCTCGTGCCCACCCGCCGCCATCTGCTCGGCCACGTCATCGACGACGCGCTGGTTGGCGGTGGCGGTGGTGGCCAGGACGGGCACGCCGTCGGGCAGGTCCTCGATGAGGGTGCGCAGCCGCCGGTAGTCGGGACGGAAGTCGTGGCCCCAGTCGCTGATGCAGTGCGCCTCGTCGATGACCAGCAGGCCGGCCCGCTCCATCAGCCGGGGGAGCTGTTCGGCCCGGAAGCGGGGGTTGACGAGGCGTTCCGGCGACACGAACAGCACGTCCACGGAATCCTCTGCCAGCCGCTGCTCGATCTGCGACCACTCGGTGACGTTGGCCGAGTTGATGGCCACGGCGCGCACCCCGGCCCGCTCGGCGGCGGACTCCTGGTCACGCATGAGCGCGAGCAGGGGCGAGATGATCAGGGCCGGGCCGTGACCGGCGCGGCGCCGCATGAGGGCTGCGATGAAGTAGACGGCGGACTTGCCCCAGCCCGTGCGCTGGACCACCAGCGCGCGGCGGCCGTGCTCGGTGAGGGCTTCGATGGCTTCGCGCTGCCCCGGATGGAACTGCGCCTCGGGGCGGCCGGTCAGTTGACGCAGGATGCTGAGTGCTTCGTCGCTCATGGCACCCATCCTGCCCCCCACCCCCGACAGGCCCGGAAGGTTATCCACAGGCGGCGGGCGTGGGGCCCTCCGACGAACTGAGCTGCCCGCACGCTCCCGGGCAGCCGGCCCGGGGAGCGGCGGGACCCGGATCCAGCGCCGTTGGGTATCCTGATGCAGTTGCCTCCGACCATGAAGGATTGACCCAGTGTTTGACACTCTGCAGGACCGGCTCGCATCGGTGTTCAAGGGGCTGCGCTCCAAGGGCCGCCTCACCGAGGCCGACATCGACGCCACGATGCGCGAGATCCGCATCGCGCTGCTGGAGGCCGACGTCAACCTCGGCGTCGTCAAGGAGTTCGTCACCGCGGTCAAGACGCGCGCGCTCGAAGCGGAGCTGTCCAAGGCGCTGAACCCCTCGCAGCAGGTCATCAAGATCGTCAACGAGGAGCTCGTCGCCATCCTGGGCGGCGAGGCCCGGCCCATCCGGTTCGCGAAGAAGCCGCCGACGGTCATCATGCTGGCCGGCCTCCAGGGCGCGGGCAAGACCACCCTTGCCGGCAAGCTGGCGCGGTGGCTGAAGTCGGAGAAGCACACCCCCCTGCTCGTGGCGGCGGACCTGCAGCGCCCCAACGCGGTGCAGCAGCTCCAGATCGTCGGTGAGCGCGCCGGCGTCCACGTCTACGCGCCGGAGCCGGGCAACGGCGTCGGCGATCCCATCGAGGTCGCGCGCGGTTCCATCGCCCACGCCGAGGCCAAGCTGTACGACGTGGTGATCGTCGACACCGCCGGCCGGCTGGGCGTCGACGCGGAGCTCATGCAGCAGGCCGCCGACATCAAGGCCGCGGTCACCCCCCACGAGACGCTGTTCGTGGTCGACGCCATGATCGGCCAGGACGCCGTCAACACCGCCAAGGCGTTCGACGAGGGCGTCGGCGTCGACGGCGTCGTGCTCACCAAGCTCGACGGCGACGCGCGCGGTGGTGCCGCCCTGTCCATCGCCCGCGTGCTCGGCAAGCCGATCATGTTCGCCTCCAACGGCGAGGCCCTCGCAGACTTCGACATGTTCCACCCAGACCGGATGGCCTCGCGCATCCTCGGCATGGGTGACGTGCTGACCCTCATCGAGCAGGCCGAGAAGACGTTCGACGCCGAGCAGTCGCGCGCCGCGGCCGAGAAGCTGATGAGCAGGAACCAGTTCGGCCTGCAGGACTTCCTCTCCCAGATGCAGCAGCTGCGCAAGATGGGCCCGATGTCGAAGATCCTCGGCATGCTGCCGGGCGCCGGCCAGTTCAAGCAGGCCATCAACGAGATCGACGAGCGGGAGATCGACCGCATCGAGGCCATCATCTTCTCGATGACCCCGAAGGAGCGCGACGACGTGGCGATCCTCAACGGGTCACGCCGCGCCCGCATCGCCCGCGGTGCGGGCGTGGAGGTCTCCGACGTCAACAAGCTCGTCAACCGGTTCGTCGAGGCCCGCAAGATGATGGAGTCGATGGCCGGCGGCCGGTTCCCCGGCATGGGCGGGATGCCGGGCATGCCCGGCGGGATGCCCGGCATGCCGGGTGCCCGCAAGCAGCAGCCCAAGCAGAACCAGAAGGGCAAGAAGGGCCGCCGGGGCACCGCACGCCCCGCGGGCGCCAACCGCCCGGCCGCGCAGCCGAAGGCCCCGCAGGTGCCCCAGAGCATGGACGACTTCCAGCTGCCACCGGAGCTGCAGAAGATGTTCGACGAGAACAAGCCGAAGTTCTGACCATGGCGCAGCCGCTGCACGTCCACGGCACGTTCCTGCCGGAGGAGGAGCCCCGGGACCTCTGGATCGTCGACGGGGTGCTCACCGACGAGCCCGTGCGCGACGCCGTCACCATCGCGCGCAACGCGTTCGTCGTCCCGGGCTACGTGGATGCGCACTGCCACCTCGGGCTCGGGGTCGAGGGCGCGGTGAGCGCCGAGACCACCCGGGAACAGGCGACGGCTGACCTGCGGGCCGGCACGATGCTGGTGCGCGACGCCGGGTCGCCGTCCGACACCCGATGGGTGCATGGGGAGCCCGACCTGCCTCGGCTGATCCGCTCCGGCCGCCACATCGCCCGGCCGAAGCGCTACATCCGCCACCTCGGTGCCGAGGTGGAGCCCGAGCAGCTCGTCGCCCAGGTGCGGCACGAGGCCCGCTCCGGCGAGGGCTGGATCAAGCTGGTGGGGGACTGGATCGACCGCGGCGTCGGCGACCTCGCGCCGCTGTGGCCGGCAGACGTCGCCGCGCTGGCGATCGAGGCCGCGCACGAGGAGGGCGCCCGGGTGACGGCGCACTGCTTCGGCGAACAGGCCGTCCACGAACTGGTGGCCGCCGGCATCGACTGCATCGAGCACGGCACCGGGCTCAGCGACGAGGGCATCGAGGAGATGGCCCGGCGCGGCACGGCCCTGGTGCCGACGATGATCAACCTCGAGAACTTCCCGATGTACGCCGAGCCCGCCAGGGAGAAGTTCCCCACCTACCACGCGCACATGCACGACCTGTTCGCCCGTCGCAGGCAGACCATCGGCAAGGCCATCGAGGCCGGCGTGCCGGTCTACGCGGGGACCGACGCCGGCACGGTCGTCGAGCACGGCCGCATCCGTGACGAGATCGATGCGCTGGCAGGGGTTGGCGGCCGAGGGTTCGCCGTGGCGGCGGCCAGCTGGGGGGCCCGCGAGTGGCTGGGTGCCGACGCGCTGGACGTCGGCGCCAGCGCAGACCTCATCGTGCTCGACGCCGACCCCAGGGTGAGCGCCGAGACCATCCGCCGCCCACTGGCGCTGGTGCTGCGCGGCGAGGTCGTCAGCTGAAGCGCACCATGTTGTTGAACTGCCAGTCCGTGCGCTGCACGAACCGGCCGTCCTCCAACGCGATGAACGTCGACATCACGAACGAGCGGCAGGCGTTGCGGCCGGTGAGGGCGGTGTCGCACTCCGTTCGCCACTGGCGCGAATCGGCCGCCGACCACTGCGTGGTGTAACCCAGGGGGTTGGTGCGCCACAGGGACCGCGGCGACGCGGCGTAGGTGAGGTTGTTGAACACCCAGCCGGTGCTCTGCGTGTAGGTGCCGTCGCGGAGCGTGATGGTGGTGGCCTTGATCTCCGTGCGGCAACGCTCGGTCTGCGAATAGGGCTCGCAGCGGGTGCGCCACTCGCGGCCGTTGAGCAGGTGCATGCCGGGGGTGACGTAGACGTCGAGCCCTGCCGGCGCGGGCTGGGCGCCCACGCGGTACACGACCGGGATGCCCTGGTACGAGGTGCCCAGTTGTGACTGCAGGAGCGCGACGCCGGCGCTCTCGCCGGCCACCTGGATCGAACGCTGCGTCACGCCTGGGGTGGGGTAGATCGCGGCCAGCGCGCCCGAGGCGAACTGGGCAGCGTAGCGCGACTCCAGCGCGTCGATGGCGCCCTCGACGGCGGTGTAGGCGATGCGGACGGGGGCGAAGCTCACGCTCGACGCCCCGACGTTGCGCATCTTCGTGCGGAGGTCCTCCTGCATGCTCGGCCACGTCAGCACCGAACCGTCCAGGTAGGCCACGTGCGCTGCGGTGCCGTTGAGCTCCCAGGCGTCGACGGAGCCGGGGAAGATCTGGTTCCAGCCGTCGACGATGTCGACGATGCGCTGGCCGCTGCGCGTGGTGGGCTTCGGCGTCGGGTAGTCGGCCCACGCAACGGTCTCCGGGCCGGCCAGGACGACGAGCGCGGCCATCAGCGCCGCACCCCAACGGATGACTGTCCTCATGTGCTCTTCCCCCATCCGGCTCCCATGTCACTTCACGACTGGCCCCGAATCTACCCGACCCGCACTCGACTAGGGTGGCTGTGGCTCGACCAGGAGGCAGCACGCAGTGAACGACAACCGCCAGAACTTCCCCCCGCCGGCACCGCAGGACCGCGGGGCCGACATCCAGACCCCTGCCTCGCCGTCGCGACCAAGCCAGCGGCCCCAGCCGCAGCCCCGGATGGCGCCGCCACCTCCCGCGCCGGGCGGAGGGTTCGCCCGCGGCTTCGGCAACGGCATGGGCATCGGGTTGGGGCTCGGCGCCATGCTGCTGGCGACGTCGGTGGTGACCACCATCGCGATGGTGGTGGGGCTGGCAGCCCTCACCCCGACGGCGGCCGGCTCCGCCACCACCTCCCTGACGACGCTGTGGGGCCAGGGCGAAGGCAGGATCAGGGCCATTCCCGTCAGCGGCCCCATCATGTCCGACGCGTCCGACGGCGCCGTGTTCTCCGCCGGCACCTACGGCAACGAGGTGGCCGCCCAGATCGACGAACTGACCACCGATGACGCCTCGGCCGTGGTGCTGCTGGTCAACACGCCGGGCGGGAGCATCGGCGGGTCCAAGGCCATCAGCGACGCGGTGGAGCGGTATCAGGAGCGCACCGGCCAGAAGGTCCTGGTGCACGTCACGTCCATGTCGGCCTCGGGTGGCGTCTACGCCACCGCGACGGCCGACGAGATCGTCTCCGACCACGGCACGATGATCGGCTCCATCGGCGTCATCTTCGGCCCGTTCACACAGTTCAACGATGTCGTCGGCACCACGGGCAGCCTCCTCGAATCCGGTGTCACCACCACTGGCGGCATCACGCAGGAGTACCTGAGCGCGGGCACAGGGAAGGACTTCGGCAACCCGTTCCGCCCGATGAGCGAGGAGGAGCGGGCGCACTACCTGGCCGGCCTCGACGTCGAGTACGACGCCTTCGTGTCGCACGTCTCGGAGCACCGCGACATCCCCGCCGCGAAGATCGTCGACGAGCTCGGGGCGTTCATGTTCGACCCCGCCACGGCCATGGAGCACGGGCTCATCGACGACGTCATGGGCCGCGACGAGTTCTTCCGGCATGCCGCCGGGGCCGCCGGACTCGACCCCGACGACACCCGCGTCGAGACGGTGCGCATGCCTTCGGCGTGGGAGTCGCTGCTGGGCGCCGAGCGTGCCTTCGGGCAGGCGCCCGCCGTCGAGCAGGGGGCGGGCGTGGTGCCGGCCGTCAGCCGGGCGTTCTGCGGCGCGGCGCAGCCGTTGGCGTTCGCCGGCCAATTGTCGGCCGTCTGCGGCTGACCGGCCACTACCCCCAGCCGAGGTCGTGGAGGGAGTCCTCCTCGATCCCGTGGTAGTGGCCCAGCTCGTGCACGAGCGTGATCCAGATCTCCTCGTACAACTCGTCCTCCGTCTCGCAGAGTCGGCTGAGCGGGCCTTGGAACAGCACGATGCGGTCGGGCAGTTGCCCGAAGCCGTAAGTCTCGCCCCGGTCGGTCAGCGACGTGCCCTCGTACCACCCCAGCGTGTCCGACCCGTCCTCCGGCTCGTCCTCGATGACGAAGACGAGGTTGTCCAGGTGCTCTGTGAGGTGGTCTGGCAGCATCTCGAGCGCCTCCTCGACGAGGTCCTCGAATGCGTCGGCGCTGATCTCCACGTGGCCGATCATAGGTGCCCCCTCCGGAGAACCGCTCACTCGCGTTCATCATCTCCTTCCGTGATAGCGCTAACAGTCCTAATGTTCGGCGCAGGGTCAACGATGATCCCCTGCGAGAAGGAACCTCAGTGAACTCGTACCCCACACTCGCTCGCGTCACCAGCGTGCTGGCGTCCCTGGCGCTCCTGGCCAGCGGCGGCTACGCAGCCCCTACGGCCCAGGCCGCGCCGGAGCCCATCCCGGCGACCCTCGCCCCGCTCCCCACCTACGCCGAGACTTCAGGCGTGGCGTTCATCGGCCCCATCCCCGGCGTCGCGAACGTCACCGCGGCCGGGGACGTGGTGACGCTGGAGAACGGTGCCCTCAAGGTCGTCTTCGACGTCACCGGCGTGCCCGACGTCACCACCTTCCTCAACAAGGCGACGGGGGCCAACCAAGCCATCGACCAGGGCCGCCTGTTGCATTCGGCCAACGCCACCACGGACCTCGGCGCCCTGACCTGGACCCGCACCGGCGCACCGGTGGTGTCAGACCTCGCGCCCGATGCGGCCTCGAGTCGCATCGCGCAGACGCTGCCGGGCAAGCAGGTCACGGTGACCTACACCGCCACGCACGCCAACGGATTCGCCGCCAACGTCACCTGGACGGCGGAACTGCGCCAGGACGCCAACTACGTGCGCCAGCACCTCAAGGCGGACATCACCGCCGGCTCCGTCGGGCCGTCGGGCACCGCCCCGCTCAACATCGGCCTGCTCGAGGTCACGCTGCCGAACGCGCGCACCACCTCGCCGGTGGACGGGTCTCCCGTCGCCTCGGGGATCAACACCCGCGAGACGTTCTTCACCTCGGTGGAGCACCCCATGGCCAAGACCAGCATCGGCGCCGACGACGTCGTGCGTCAGGTGGTGCCATCGCGCCGCACGTACTCCGCCACGGCGAACTCCACGATCGAGGGCACCGTTGTCTACGGCGTCAGCAACCCCGGCCAGCTCCGCAGGTCCGCGCAGTACTACGTGGAGCGCGAGCGGGCGCACGAGCGCCGCACCTACCTGCACTACCAGTCCTGGTACGACCTCAAGCCCAACGCCGGCACCGTGCAGTACCCGCTGATGGTCAACGGCGAGAACCTGAAGAAGTCCATGGAGCTCTTCGGCCGCGAGCTGACGACCCGTGGCGCCAAGCTGGACTCCTTCTGGGTCGACGACGGGTGGGACTACCTGCGTGACCCCGCGGTCGCCGATGAGACCAACCTCAAGGTGTGGTCGTTCGACCCCACGCAGTACCCCACGGGTTTCGCGCCCCAGAAGGCCATCGCCGACAGCTATGACGCGTCAATGTCGGTGTGGATGTCGCCGTTCGGCGGCTACGACCCCTCCGCCTCGCGCCGAAGGGACCTGAACGCCTCCAAGCCCGCCGGCGAGCAGATGGAACGCAACGCCGCCGGCTTCTCCTTGGCGGGCGCACGCTACGGGCAGCACTTCCGCGACGTCGTGTTCGACATGATGGACAACAACGGCGTGCAGGGCTTCAAGTTCGACGGCATCGGCGGCGGCCTTTACCAGACCGGCGTCAACCTGAACTACCTCGCCGACTACGAGGCCATGTTCGAGCTCCTCGACGACATGCGCGCCCACGATCAGGAGGTCTTCGTCAACGCCACCGTCGGTACCTGGGGCTCGCCCTACTGGCTGTGGTACGTCGACTCCATCTGGCGCGACGGCGGCGACGCCATCCTGCAGGGCTCCAACGACTGGAGCAACACGCCCGGTTCGTCCACCGACAAGTACATGACGTACCGCGACAAGGAGCAGTACCGCAACTTCACCAAGCGCAACCGGCTCTTCCCCGAGACGAGCCTGATGAACCACGGCCTGATCTTCTCGCCGCGCCCCAACACGCAGCACTTCGACTTCGACACCGACCTCAGCAAGCCCGAGGTCCTGGCCGACGCCAAGCGCGCCATCAAGACCTACTTCGCGATGGGCCTCGGCCTGCAGGAGCTCTACGTGCGTTCGACCGAGGTGGATCCGACGACGGGCTCCGACGCCAAGAAGGCCGGGGCCGTGGAGTGGTGGGACACCCTGGCCGACTACGCCAAGTGGGCCCGCGAAAACGAGCAGCTGTTCACCTCCGCGCGCATGATCGGCGCCGACCCCATGGCCGGCGTCTACGGTTCCGCCTCCTGGTGGCCGAAGAACAACGGCGAGGGCGTCCTCATGCTCCGCAACCCCACGGCCTCGGCCAAGACGTTCACGGTCAACCCCGCGACCGCCTTCGAGTTGCCTGCTGGCCAGGCCACCCGCTACACGTTCACTGAGCGCGACGGCGACGCCGCCCCGTTCACCGCCGACGTCTTCCGCCCCTATACGTTCGAGCTGCAGCCGTTCCAGACACTGCTGTTCGAGGCCAAGGCTTCCAACGCAGCGATCACCGCGTCGACGGCGACCCCGCCGCCGTCGGATGGCCGCCTGGACGCCACCATCTGGGTGGCCACCGCCAACAGCCAGGAGGTCAACGGCGAGAATGGCCGCGCCAGCAACGTGCTGGACAACAACCGCGCCACGATGTGGCACACCCAGTACAACCCCAGCAAGACTGCTGCGCCCCACTGGCTGACCATCGACATGGGCGAGGCCACCACCTTCAACCGGGTTGACTACGTCCCCCGTACCCAGACCAATGGCAACGGCACTCTCGGCGCGTACCAGTGGCAGACGTCCAACGACGGTGTGAACTTCACCACTATCAACTCGGGCACCTGGGACATGACCAACACCACCAAGACGGTGAACTTCACCGAGCCGGTGACCGCCCGCTACCTGAGGCTCTACGCGCCCACAGGAGGCTACGCCGGTTTCACCACGGCGGCCGACATCAACGTGTTCGCGCCGCCGCCTGGCGACGGTGCACCCACTGCCGCGCCCACGAACCTGCCCGACATCACGGCGACCACCTTCAACCACCTGCTCAACGGCAATTCGCTCACGGTCCCTGCCGGCGGCCACCTCACGGTGCCCGACGCACCGGGCGGCTGGAGCTTCGTCACGATCACCGACGACGCCGGTGCCCGCACCAACGTGGGCTGGATGAAGCCCGCCGACGGGCAGATCGCGGCGCGTGTCCTGGTGCCCCTCAGCGTGACGCCAGATGCGTACACCGTCGAACTCCGCAGCACCACCGGCTCCATCATCGGATGGGCACCGCTCACCGTCACAGAGGAGAACGTGCCGCCGCTGGTCACAGAGATCCCCACCACCTTCGTGGAGCGGAACGCCGCGGTGAACATCGCTGTCCACGCCGAGGACGGTGACGCGCTGACCTACAGCGCCGCGGGCCTGCCCGTCGGCGTCACCATCGACCCCGCCACGGGCTTGATCTCAGGTTCTTCCCCGGCCGAGGGCGTCTACCCCGTCACCGTGACGGTCGATGACGGGCGCGAGGGCGTCACGACCACCGAGTTCACCCTCAACGTGGTGGTGACCACCAAGCTCACGCCGAGCGGGTGGACCGCCCAGGCCTCGAGCCAGGAAACCAGCGGGGAGGGTCCGGTCAACGGCCGCGCCGCCACCGTCCTGGACGAGGATCCGGCCACCTTCTGGCACACGGCCTACAACCCGAGCCCCGCATCCCCGCCGCACTGGATCCAGGTCACCTCCCCCGAGGTCGTCGAGATGCAGCGCTTCGACTACACGCCACGCCAGATCGCCGGGGCGACCCAAGTGGGCAACGGCACCGTCACGAAGTACGAGTGGCAGGTCTCCACCGACGGCTCGACGTTCACCACGGTGGCCTCCGGCGCCTGGCCGGCCACCTTCGCCACGAAGTCGGTGACGCTGGACCAGCCGGTGGCGGGCAAGATCGCCCGTCTGGCCATCATCGAGTCCTTCACGCGCCCTGATAGCACCGGGTCCTATGGCAACGCCTCGGGACTGGCCGTGCATGCACTGTCCACGGACGTGACCGGACCGGCGATCGCGCCGGTGGGCGACACCTTCATCGAGTTCGGCAGCGCCGTGGACATCACTATCAGCGCCGAGGACCGCAACGCGCCGATCACGTTCACCGCGACCGGTCTCCCGGCCGGTGCGACGATGGAGACCTCCGGGGCCATCATCGGTACCCCGACCGAGCAGGGCCTCTTCGAGGTCAGCGTGACGGCGTCCGACCCCGCCGGCAACCAGTCCACCGCGACGTTCACGCTGAGCGTGGGCGTCGCACCGAAGTTGGCAGTGGAGAATCCACCTGCGTCGATGCATTGGTCCACGGACGCGGAGATCACCTTCACCACCACCGACATCCTCGAATTCAGCGTGCTGAGCGTCGACGTGCCGGAGGGCTGGCAGGTATCCCCGTCGCAGCAGTGGCTCTCGCCCGGGGAGGGGAGCGCGACCGTGACCCTGCGCGCGCCCCAGGCCGGAACGTCGGGCACCATCTCCGCCACGGTCACCGCTCTCGATGGCAAGAGTTCGACGGTGGGCTTCACCGTCGCGTTGACCGACCCGTCGGTCCGCACGATCGCCGGCGCGGTGGCCTGGGACTCGGCGGAGCCCCAGGAAGGTGGCCTGGCCTCACCCAACGGCTATGTGACCGCCGCTGTGGACGGGAATGCGGCTACGTTCTGGCACACGCAGTGGAGCGGCACGAATCCCATGCATCCGCACCACGTCGTGATCGACTTGGGCAGCGAGCAGGAGGTGGCCTCGTTCACCTACCTGCCGCGCAATACGTCGGAGTGCGGCGGCTCGGTCGCCCCACCCATCTGCAACGGGCAGATCGCGGGCTACGAGATCTACACAGGCACGGGGTCCTTCGGCACACGCACCGAGGCCGAGCTGCGGCAGACCAGCTTCGCAGAGCCCACCGATGCGGCCTACACCAAGGTGGCTGAGGGCACCTGGGCCGTGACCGACGGGACCGCCAAGACGGTGGTCTTCGACCAGCCGGTCATCACCCGCTACCTGAAGTTGAGGTCGTTGTCGGCCGTGAAGAGCCCGAACGGGACCAGCCAGCCCTGGGCGCACGCCGCGGAGCTCACGGTCGCGGGGCTCAAGGCGCAGACGCCCGAGGTGCTCGAGGACGTGGCGCTGGGCGCGAAGCTCGTGGTCACACCGACGACGATCGACCCGGGCGGCTCGCTGGCCATCTCGGGTGCAGGTTTCGCTGCAGGCAGTTCGGTGACGGTGACCCTGGGCACCGCGACGCAGGTCGTCACGGCTGCGGCGGATGGCACGATCGCTGCCGTCCTCACCGTGTCCGCCGATCAGGCGGCGGGTGCTGCGAACCTCAGCGCCACGGACGGCACCACCACGGCCACCGTCCGGATCCAGGTCACCGGCACCCTCGAGCCCCCCACGGTCGCCGTCGACGACGTGACGGTGGAACTGGGCTCGGCAGTCTCGGTGCAGGCCACCGCGACCGGGGCGGAGATCGCCTATGCGGTCTCTGGTCACCCTGCGTTGTCGATCAGCAGCACCGGCCTGATCACCGGTCTGCCAAACGCAGTCGGCGCGACCATTGTCACCGTGACTGTGACCGATGCCGATGACCAAGCGGCCAGCGACACCTTCACGCTCACCGTGCAGGACACCACCGACCCGGTGGTGGCGGCGATCGCCGACCTGACCGTGGTGGCCGGCTCGGCAGTCTCGGTGCAGGTCGCGGCGACGGACGCCCAATCGCTGACCTACTCGCTGTCGGGCAACGACAACCTGTCGATCAGCGCTGCCGGCCTGATCACTGGCACGGCGACGACGGTAGGCACCTCCACTGTGACGGTGACGGTGACCGATGCGTCGGACAACGTCGCCACGCGCCAGTTCACGCTGACGGTGAAGCCGGCCGCCGAGGCCCCGATCCTGGCTGCGATCGGCGACCAGGCGGTGGAGCTCGGCGCGTCGATCACACCGGTGACCCCGGCCGCAACCGGCACCGCTCCCATCACCTACGCGGTGACGGGCCTGCCGGAGGGGGTGACGTACAGTGCCGCGACCAACCGGATCTCGGGCACGCCCACCACGGTGACGGCCTCCCCGGCGACGGTGACGGTCACGGCGACCAATGCGGTCGGCACCGACACCGAGACCTTCACCATCGCGGTGTCCGACACCACCAAGCCGGTGCTGGCCACCATCACCGACCGGTCCGTCGAGGAGGGCACCACGCTGTCGATCCAGGTCTCGGCCACGGATCGTCAGGGCCTGACGTACGCGGTGTCCGGCAACGACGAGCTGTCGATCAGCGCCACGGGCCTGATCACGGGCACCGTGACGACGGTGGGCACCTCGTCGGTGAGCGTGACGGTGACCGACGCGTCGGGCAATGCCACGATCCGGACGTTCACCCTGACCGTGACGAGCAAGCCCTCGCCGTCGCCGTCGCCGTCGCCGTCGGTGTCGCCTTCGCCGTCGACCTCGCCTTCGGCGTCGCCGTCGCCGTCAACCTCGCCCAAGCCGACCAGATCGCCGTCGGTTCGGCCGTCGGCCAAGCCGACGACGACCCCGGCGAAGCCGAAGTACGAGCGCACCGCGCCCTACACCCTGCCCGGCACTCACGACGTGAATGGTCGGCAGTGGTTCACGCAGTGTGAGGACTACTCGCAGACGGTGCGGTGCCGAACCGAGATCTGGGCCACCGTCGTGGTGATCGAGGATGGTCGGTTCATGCGGAAGTCCGGGTGGTCGTTCAACAACCTGACGTACCTGCCGTACATGACGCGTCAGGCGTGGACGGGCAATCCGTTGGGTGACCTGGGTGCGACCACCGATGGTGTGTTCAGCTCCGCTGGGCGTCAGTGGAGGACGGAGTGTGACACGGCTGCCACGGGTCGTGGCGCGTGCCGTTCGTACACGTGGACGACGGTGTACTCGGCCACGGCGAAGGCCGACGGTGGGTACACGTTCAGCCAGGCCAACCGCTGGGTGTTCAACAACATGGTGCTGTTCGGGGACCCGTCGCTGCGGTGATGAACCCGGTGGCACCGGAGGCTCGGGAGACCGTCAGGGGCAGGCGCTCGCGCCGCCCCTGGCGGTCTCGCCCTTCCGCTCACCCTTTCGCCCTGTTCACCAGGGGATTGCGGCAATAGCATGGGCCAAAGATCGGAGGCTCGTTCATGGTCGAGAAGTTGAGACTGGTCAGCAGGGAGCTCGTGGCGGAAGGCACCATGGCCTTCCACTTCGAGAAGCCTGAGGGATTCGAATTCCGGGCCGGCCAAGCCGGCGACTTCATCCTCGTCGATCCGCCGGAGTCCGACGACGAGGGCAACACCCGGGCCTTCTCCCTGGTGCATGCACCGCACGAGGGTGACCTCGTCGTCGCGACACGGCTGCGCGACAGCGCCTTCAAGCGCGTCCTGCGCAGCATGCCCATCGGTTCGGAGGTGAACTTCGACGGCCCCTGGGGCGATTACACCCTGCACAGGAGGGAGACCACCCCGGCCGTGTTCCTCATCGGCGGGATTGGCGTCACACCCGTGCGCAGCATGATCTCGCAGGCCACGCACGACAAGACGGGGCACCGGCTGACCCTCATCCACGCCAACGACCGGGCGGAGGCTGCACCGTTCGTCGCCGACTTCGAGCACTTCGCCTCGGTGAACCCGAACTTCACCTACGTGCAGACGCTGTCCAACCCGCCGCAGGACTGGCCGGGGGAGACCGGCCGCATCGACGAGGCGATGCTGCGCAGGCACGTGCCCGACCTCGAGGCGCCCATCTTCTACCTCTCCGGGCCGGCCGGCATGGTCAAGGCCATGCGCACCCTGCTCATGGAGGCCGGCGCAGACGAGGACAACATCCGCACCGAGGAGTTCTCGGGCTACTGAGCGGGTCGAGGGGCGGCATGTTTGGGCGAGGAGGCCGATTTCTGGCAGAATGTCGGATGCACCTCGTCCAGGCGTGCCCTCTCACGCGCCCGGCAGGACCCCATGGTTCCCGCGCAACGTGCCCCACACGTCGCTCGACACCTTTCGACACAGCCTCCCTGAGGCACACACAACAGGAGACACCACACACGTGGCTACCAAGATTCGTCTGAAGCGTCTCGGCAAGATTCGCTCGCCCCACTACCGCATCATCGTGATCGACGAGCGCGCCAAGCGCGACGGTCAGGCCATCGAGGAGATCGGCCTGTACCACCCGAAGAACGAGCCCAGCCTCATCCGCGTCGACTCCGAGCGCGCACAGTACTGGCTCGGCGTCGGCGCCCAGCCCACGGAGGCCGTCGTCGCCATCCTGAAGCGCACTGGCGACTGGCAGAAGTTCACCGGCGAGGACTCGCCGTCCGGCGTCCTGCCGCAGCCTGAGCCGCGTGACCGCGACGCCGCGTTCGCCGCCGCCCTCGCCGAGGATTCCGGCGCCACCGCGCCGGCCATCTCGAAGGCCAAGAAGAAGGCCGAAGAGGATGCCGCCAAGAAGGCTGCTGACGAGGCTGCTGCCGCCGAGGCCCCGGCCGAAGAGGCCGCCGAGGAAGCCCCGGCCGACGATGCCGAGGCTCCTGCCGAAGAGGCGTGAGCATGCTTGCTGAGGCCCTGGAGCACCTCGTTGCGGGAATCGTGTCGAATCCCGACGACGTGACCGTCAGGGACAAGGACCTGCGTCGCGGCCGTCTGCTCGAGGTGCGTGTGCACCCCGACGACGTGGGCAAGGTGATCGGCCGCCAGGGCCGCACCGCCCAGGCGCTGCGCACCGTCGTCGCTGCGCTGGCGGGCAAGGAGAGCGTCCGGGTCGACTTCGTCGACGTGGACCGGCCCCGCCGCCGCTGACATCAGCCCAAGCCGATCGATGCCCCGGGACTCACCAGTCCCGGGGCATCGCCCATCCATGAGGGGAAGCACATGAGCGACATCGAAGTGATCGTCGGCCGGATCGGCCGCGCCCACGGCATCCGGGGGGAGGTGTTCGTCGACGTGCGCACCGACGAGCCGGGCCGCCGCTTCGCGCCCGGCGGCACGCTGCGAATGGGGGACAAGCGTCGCCCCGCGACGCTGGCGTCGGTGCGGTGGAACCGCGGCAAGCTGATCGTGTCGTTCGCCGAGGCGCCGGACCGCACGGCCGTGGAGCAGCTCACCGGCGAGCTGCTCTACGACCACGTGCCCGAGGCCGAACTGCCCAGCGAGAAGGACGAGTACTTCGACCGGCACCTCGTGGGGCTGGTGGTGCGCGACCACACCGGCGCCGAACGCGGCACCGTCAGCGAGGTGCTGCACCTCCCCGCGCAGGACGTGCTCCAGCTCGACGTCGACGGCGAGGAACGCCTGGTCCCGTTCGTCAGCGCGCTGGTGCCCACCGTCGACGTGGCCGGCGGCTTCCTGCAGCTGGCAGATGTCGACGGGCTGCTCGAGGACGTCGAATGAGGCTCGACGTCGTCACGATCTTCCCCGACTACTTCGCTCCGCTGCAGCTCTCGCTGGTGGGCAAGGCCATCGACGGCGGCATCATCGACGTGGCCGTCCACGACCTGCGCGACTGGACCCACGACCGGCACCGCACCGTCGACGACACGCCCTACGGGGGCGGGGCCGGGATGGTGATGAAGCCCGAGCCGTGGGGAGAGGCGCTGGACGCGCTCGAGGAGGCGGACCCGCGGCCGATGACGGTGATCGTGACCACGCCCGCCGGGCGGCGGTTCGACCAGGCACTGGCCTACGAGCTGGCGGGCAAGGAGCGGCTGGTGTTCGCCTGCGGGCGCTACGAGGGCATCGACCAGCGCGTCATCGACCACTGCGCCGAGCACTACGAACTCGTCGAGATCAGCCTCGGCGACTACGTGCTCAACGGGGGAGAGGTGGCCGCGCTCGCGATCACCGAGGCCGTCGTGCGGCTGCTGCCCGGCGTCGTCGGCAACCCCGAGTCGCTCGTCGAGGAATCCCATTCGCCGGAGCACCGGTTGCTCGAGTACCCCAACTACACCAAGCCGCCGCAGTGGCGGGGCCGTGAGGTGCCCGAGATCCTGTTCAGCGGCCACCACGCCAACATCGCGAAGTGGCGGCTCGACCAGGCGACGCAACGCACCCGGGACCGTCGGCCAGACCTGCTCGCGGACGAGTGACCACGGGCCCCCGACGCGAATTTCGCGAGCGGAAACGCGCATAAATAACGCGTCGAGACGCGCTGTCGGCTAACCTGCCCCCTTGCCCCACAGCGGGATTCTCGTTGGCTAGAGTGTCGCCGTGGCAACAAATCTCACCATTCATCAACGTGCGAGGCGAAGCACGGTCGTGAAGAAGGTCATCATGGCGGTGACCGGTCTCATCATGATCGCCTTCCTCCTCATGCACATGTACGGCAACCTGAAGATGTTCTATACGGCGGACAACTTCCACGCCTTCGACTACTACGCGGAATGGCTCAAGGGCAAGACCCCCGACGGCGGCATCCTCTACCCGATCATGCCTGCGGGCACGTTCATCTGGGTGTTCCGGTTCGTGCTGCTCCTGTCGGTCGTGCTGCACATCTGGTCCGCCGCGTCGCTGTCGGCGAAGACGCTGGCGCAGCGCGGATCCAAGTACGAGAACTCGAAGAAGAAGGTCCAGACCTACTCCGCGCGCACCATGCGCTGGGGCGGCGTCATCATCGCGGCCTTCCTGATCTTCCACCTGCTCCAGTTCACCATCGTGCCCGGCTCGCTCGGCGCGGGCGGCGAGATCGAGCACCCGCATGAGATGGTGCTGGCCAGCTTCAGCATGTGGTGGATGGTCCTCATCTACGCGATCTGCATGGTGCTGATCGTGATGCACGTGCGCCACGGTTTCTGGAGCGCCTTCGCAACCCTGGGGGCCAACCTGAGCGCCAGGTCGCGCCAGGTGCTCAACGTGCTGGCCGTGATCGTCGCCGCCGTCCTGTTCGTCGGCTTCATGGTCATGCCGGTCGCCGTTCTGATTGGAGTCATCGCATGACCACCACCGAGATCCCTGCAACCACCGCTGCGGCGACGGACTTCTGGACCGTCGGCGACGACATCGCCGACACCAAGGCGCCCCAGGGCGTCGACATCGACCAAGTCTGGAAGACGCGCCAGTTCCAGGCACGCCTCGTCAACCCGGCCAACCGTCGCAAGCTCAGCGTCATCATCGTCGGCACCGGCCTCGCCGGCGGCGCCGCAGCCGCCACGCTCGGCGAGGCCGGCTACAACGTGCTGAACTTCTGCTACCAGGACAGCCCCCGTCGTGCCCACTCGATCGCCGCCCAGGGCGGTATCAACGCGGCCAAGAACTACCGCAACGACAACGACTCGACGCACCGCCTGTTCTACGACACGGTCAAGGGCGGCGACTACCGTGCCCGTGAGACCAACGTGTACCGGCTGGCGGAGGTCTCCGCCAACATCATCGACCAGTGCGTCGCCCAGGGCGTGCCCTTCGCCCGCGAGTACGGCGGCCTGCTCGACACCCGTTCGTTCGGCGGCGTGCAGGTGCAGCGCACCTTCTACGCCCGCGGCCAGACGGGCCAGCAGTTGCTGATCGGCGTCTACCAGCAGCTGGAGCGCCAGATCGCGGCCGGCACGGTGAAGATGTACGCCCGCCACGAGATGATCGAGCTGATCGTCGTCGACGGCCGCGCCCGTGGCATCGTCACGCGCAACATGATCAACGGCAAGATCGAGGCCTGGACGGCAGACGCCGTGGTGCTCGGCACCGGTGGCTACGGCAACGTGTTCTTCCTGTCCACCAACGCCATGGGCTGCAACGTCACGGCGACGTGGCGAGCGCACCGCAAGGGCGCCTACTTCGGCAATCCTTGCTACACGCAGATCCACCCCACGTGCATCCCGGTGCACGGCGAGACGCAGTCCAAGCTGACGCTCATGTCGGAGTCGTTGCGCAACGACGGCCGCATCTGGGTGCCGAAGCGGGCGGAAGACTGCGCCAAGGACCCGCGCGAGATCCCGGAGGAGGATCGCGACTACTACCTGGAGCGCATCTACCCGGCGTTCGGCAACCTGGTGCCGCGTGACATCGCGTCGCGTCAGGCGAAGAACATGTGCGACGAGGGCCGCGGCGTCGGCCCGGCCGTCACTGAGCGCGACTCCGAGGGCAACGAGCGGCAGATGCGCCGCGGCGTCTACCTCGACTTCTCCGATGCGATCAACCGCATGGGCCAGAAGGCGGTCGAGACCAAGTACGGCAACCTGTTCGACATGTACGCGCAGATCACGGGCGAGAACCCGTACGAGACGCCCATGCGCATCTACCCGGCGGTGCACTACACCATGGGTGGCCTGTGGGTGGATTACGACCTGCAGTCGTCGATCACCGGCCTCTACGTCACCGGCGAGGCGAACTTCTCCGACCACGGCGCGAACCGCCTGGGCGCCTCGGCGCTCATGCAGGGCCTGGCCGACGGCTACTTCGTGCTGCCCAACACCATCAACGACTACCTGGCTGACGCCCCCTTCGAGAAGATCGGCCTGGACCACCCGGCCGTCGTCGAGGCCGTCGGCTCGGCCCGCGGACGCGTCGAGAAGCTGCTCAGCATCCAGGGCACCCGGTCGGTGGACTCGTTCCACAAGGAACTGGGCCACATCATGTGGGAGTACTGCGGCATGGAGCGCACCGAGGAGGGCCTCAAGAAGGCCATCGGCCTCATCCGTGCGCTGCGTGAGGAGTTCTGGACCAACGTCCGCGTCACGGGCGTCAACGAGGACTTCAACCAGGCCCTCGAGCGCGCCGGCCGCGTGGCCGACTTCATGGAACTCGGCGAACTGATGTGCATCGACGCGCTGCACCGTCGCGAATCGTGTGGCGGACACTTCCGCGCCGAGTCGCAGACGGAGGACGGCGAGGCGCTGCGCCACGACGACGAGTTCCTCTACGTCGGCGCCTGGGAGTGGGGCGGCGAGGGCGGCAAGCCCGTGCTGCACCGCGAGCCCCTCGTCTACAAGGCAATCGAACTGAAGCAACGGAGTTACAAGTGAAGCTCAAGCTACGTATCTGGCGCCAGGCCGGCCCGCAGGCGGCCGGCAAGATGGTCGAGTACGACCTCGACGGCGTGTCCGAGGACATGTCGTTCCTGGAGATGCTTGACCTTCTCAACGAGAAGCTCACGGAGCGCAACGAGGAGCCGGTGGCCTTCGACCACGACTGCCGCGAGGGCATCTGTGGCATGTGCGGCGTCGTCATCAACGGCATCGCGCACGGCGGCAGCGAATTCCGCACCACCACCTGCCAGCTGCACATGCGGTCCTTCGAGGACGGCGCCACGATCGACGTCGAGCCCTGGCGGGCCGGCGCGTTCCCGGTGATCAAGGACCTCGCCGTGGACCGCTCGTCGTTCGACCGCATCATCGCCGCTGGCGGCTTCATCTCGTCGAACACCGGTTCGGCCCCGGACGCCCACGCGACCCCGGCGCCGAAGCGAGAAGCTGACCTCGCCTTCGACAACGCCACCTGCATCGGCTGCGGCGCCTGCGTCGCGGCCTGCCCGAACAGCTCCGCCATGCTGTTCACCGCGGCGAAGATCACGCACCTGGCGATGCTGCCGCAGGGCCAGCCCGAGCGGTACCGCCGCGTGAAGTCGATGGTGGCCCAGCACGACGAAGAGGGCTTCGGCAACTGCACCAACATCGGTGAGTGCGCGGCGGTCTGCCCGAAGGGCATCCCGCTCGAGTCCATCTCGCGCCTGAACGGCGACCTGATCAAGGCGATGTTCAAGGGCGACGGCAAGTAGCACACGGGGCTCAGCCTCGTTGAACCCCGCTGGGCGGAGCCCGGGTGGTCCGCCCAGCCAAGGGACTTCTTCCCGGCTGGGCGGACTCGCTTTTGGTGGGCGATTTCGGGGGCAGCGGAATTACGGGGCACCGCCCCCGATGTGGCACAATGAGTAGCCGTTGCCCACACCCGGGCAACCCCAACGCCGCCAGCTCCTGCCACGGGGGGATCGTCTGGTCGGTGCCGGGCCAGAAGAACACCGCGGTGACCTGTGGCACTGACGGAAAGGTTGAAAATCATGACCAACCCGCTGATCCAGGAGATCAACAAGGCTTCGCTGCGCGACGACGTCCCGGCCTTCCGCGCCGGTGACTCCGTCAAGGTGCACGTGCGAGTCGTCGAAGGTACCCGCTCCCGCATCCAGGTGTTCGCCGGCGTCGTCATCGCCCGCAACGCCGGCGGCGTGCAGGAGGCCTTCACGGTCCGCAAGGTGAGCTTCGGCGTCGGCGTGGAGCGTACGTTCCCGCTGCACTCTCCCATCATCGAGAAGATCGAGGTCGAGCGCCGCGGTGACGTCCGTCGCGCCAAGCTCTACTACCTGCGCAACCTGCGCGGCAAGGCTGCCAAGATCCGCGAGAAGCGATGACCGCCTGCTCCTGAGAGCCACGTCGAACCGCCGGGCCCGTGCCCGGCGGTTCTGCGTTCTGGGCCGTCTGGCACGGCGGTATGCTCAGGGGAGCGTTCCCGCCCGACCCCGGAGGATTGATACGTGGCACCCACCACTGAGCCGACAGACCCACTCTCCATGGGGGCACCGCAGGCACCGGAGGACGACGACGAGCGCGTCCAGCCGCGCAGCTTCGGGCGCCGCGTCCTCAGCTGGCTCAGTGAGGGTGCGCTCATCATCGTGGGCGCCGTCGTCATCGCCACGCTGCTGCGCACCTTCGTCGGGCAGATGTTCGTGATCCCCTCCGGTTCCATGGAGAACACGCTGCAGGTCGACGACCGGGTGCTGGTGGCGAAGTTCGGGGGCTTCCAGCGGGGCGACGTGGTCGTCTTCGAGGACCCGGGCAATTGGCTGCCGCCCAGCCCGCCCAGCGACAATCCGGTGAAGAACGCGCTGGAGTTCATCGGCGTGTTGCCGAACTCCGGCACCGAGCACCTCATCAAGCGCGTCATCGGCATGCCGGGAGACCACGTCCGCACCACCGAGGACGGCTTCCTCGAGGTCAACGGCCAGAAACTCGACGAGACGGCCTACCTGTATGCCTCCAACGGCGTGCAGGTGGCCCCGTTCACGGTCCCGTTCGACATCATCGTGCCGAAGGACCACATCTTCGTGATGGGCGATCACCGCAACGCCTCCAACGACTCGCGTTGCCGCCTGGCTGACGTGTCGCAGACCCCGGGGGAGCGCGCGTTCGTGCCGGTGAGCAGGGTCGTCGGGTCGTCGGTGGCCATCGTGGCACCGCTGCAGCGGCTGTCCACCTTCCACGTGCCAGACACGTTCGAGACGGTCCCGGATCCGGCGCAGCCGGCGCCCGAGAAGCCGGACCTCATCCGGGTGGAGCCGGGCTGCTGATGATCCGGCCGGGCAGGGGCGCCTACGGGTACGAGAGGGCGTTGGTACGGGCGGGGCTGGGCCCCGTCGCCGGCGCGGACGAGGCCGGACGTGGCGCGTCGGCCGGGCCGCTCGTCGCCGCCGCCGTCATCCTCAATCCCGACAAGCCGATCAAGGGGCTCGACGACTCCAAGGCCCTCACCGCCAACGCGCGCGAGCGCCTGTACGACGAGATCCTCAAGCGCGCCGTCGCGGTCGCCTGGTCCCTGGTGGGGCCAGCCGAGTGCGACGAACTGGGCATGCACCAGGCGGACCTCCACGGGTTGCGGCGCGCGGTGGGGCGGCTGGACGTGCGGGCCGGGTTCGTGCTGACCGACGGGTTCCCCGTCGACGGCCTGGGCGCGCCGGGGCTGGCCATGTGGAAGGGCGACAAGGTGGCCGCCTGCGTCTCCGCGGCGTCGATCGTGGCCAAGGTCACCCGAGACCGCATCATGACCGAGTACGACGTGACGTACCCCCACTACGGATTTGCCATCCACAAGGGCTACAACACGAAGCTGCACCAGAGCGCCCTCCGCGAGCACGGGCCCTCACCCATCCACCGCTGGTGCTTCGAGAACGTGCGGCTGAGCGCCAGCCCGGCGCATGTCGCGCTGGCCGAATCAGGCTAGAGTTGAACAACCATGAGTACCGAGGATCTTGAACAGTACGAGAGCAGGCTGGAGCTTGACCTCTACCGCGAGTACAAGGACGTCGTGTCGATCTTCACGTATGCGGTGGAGACCGAGCGTCGCTTCTACCTGTGCAACGCGGTGGATCTGAAGGTGCGCACCGAGGGCGGCGACGTGTACTACGAGGTGTCCATGGGCGACGCGTGGGTCTGGGACATGTACCGGCCCGCCCGGTTCGTGAAGTCGGCGAAGGTCTTGACGTTCCGCGACGTGTCGATCGAGGAGATCGCCCACTCGGACCTCCAGGTGCCGGAGAACGAGGACTGAACCGTCCCGGAGCCGCCGTCCCGGTTCCTGTGGATAACGGTGGATCGCCACCTCCGCTGACCATCAATGGGTCCCGAGGTGATGACCCATGAACCACAAGCAGACATTCGGGCGTCTGGGAGAACAACGAGCAACTGACCACCTGTTGGAGCTGGGGTGGCAGATCCTTGAGCGCAACTGGCGCTGCAAGGAGGGCGAGGCCGACATCATTGCGATCGATCCGGACGCGCAGGCCCTCGTCGTCGTCGAGGTCAAGACCCGCGGCGGGGTCGGCTTCGGCTCGCCGCTGGAGACCATCACGTACGCGAAGGCCAGGCGGCTCAGGCAGTTGGCGGCCATCTACGCCCGCCAGTCCAAGCTGGGCCTGCCCCGGCTCAGGGTGGACGCCATCGGCATCCTCTGGCCCAGGGGCGGCGGGTCCCAGCTGGTGCACGCGCGCGGGATCGAGGAGCGGTGAGCCTGTCGTCGTGGTCCGTGGCGCTGCAGGGCATCGACGGGCATCCGGTCGAGGTGGAGGCGGCCGAGGGCGGCGGGCTGCCCAGGACCCAGATCGTCGGGCTGCCAGACAAGGCGCTCAACGAGGCCAAGGAGCGGGTGAAGGCCGCCGTCCGGGCCTGCGAGTACAAGTGGCCGGAACAGCTGGTGACGATCAACCTGTCGCCGGCCGGCCTGCCGAAGGCCGGCACCCACTACGACCTGGCCATCGCGGTGGCGGCCCTGGCCACGCAGGGCTACATCAGCCACACCGGTGTCGGCCGCACGGTGCTGATCGGCGAGCTGGCCCTCGACGGCCGGGTGCGGCGGGTCCGGGGGATCCTGCCCGCCATGCTCGCGGCGGTCAAGGCCGGCTTCGAGCGGGCGATCGTACCCTACGGCCAGCAGGAGGAGGCGGCCCTGGTGCCGGGGATCACCGTCGAGGGGGCGGGCCGGCTAGACGAGGTGGTGCGGCTGGTCAACGGGCTCACGGTGGCCAACCCGACGGAGGCCGCGCCGCCGTCGGATCCCGTGCCCGAGCGCTCCTCGGCCTTCATCCCCGACCTGGCGGACGTGGCCGGCCACGAGGACGGCAAGTTCGCCCTCGAGGTCGCCGCCGCCGGCAGGCACCACCTGTTCCTCTCGGGGGCGCCCGGCGTGGGCAAGACCATGCTCGCCTCCCGCCTGCCGTCGATCCTCCCGGAGCTGGACCCGGACGAATCCGTCGAGGTCTCGGCCCTGCACTCCCTTGCCGGGCACGAACTCAGCGGCCTGATCACCCGGCCTCCGTTCGCGGATCCGCACCACTCCACCACTCAGGTGGCGCTGGTGGGCGGTGGGTCCGGGGAACTGAAGCCGGGTGCCATCTCGCTGGCCCACCGCGGGGTGCTGTTCCTCGACGAGTGCCCCGACTTCGGCACCAAGCTCGACGCGTTGCGCACGCCGCTGGAGAACGGGTGGATCAACGTGAGCCGGGCGCGGATGTCGACGCGCTTCCCGGCCCGCTTCCAGCTGGTGCTGGCGGCGAACCCGTGTCCCTGTGGCAAGTACGGGGTGGCCGGGATGGACTGCACGTGCGACTCGGTGAAGGTCCGGCGGTACCAGGAGCGGCTGAGCGGGCCCATTCTGGACCGGATCGACATCAAGCACCACATGGCCGCGGTCAACAGGGTGCTGCTGGCCGAGGACGTGGCGGCCCCCGAGCCCAGTGCGGTGGTGCTCGACCGGGTGCTCGAGGCGCGTGCCCGGCAGCGGTACCGGCTGCGCGGTACCCCGTGGACCACCAACGGCGAGGTTGCGGGGCCCTACCTGCGCAAGCGGCTGCCGCTGCCGGACGACCTCGGGCTGCTCAACGCCGCATTGCAGCGCGGTGCCATCAGCGCCCGCGGGGTGGACAAGGTGCTGAAGCTGGCCTGGACCCTGACGGACCTGGGCGGCGCGGACCGCATCTCCGACAGGGAACTGCGGGTGGCGCTCCAGATGCGGCAGGGCGACCAGGACAGGGCCGCCTGATGGTGACGGAGCGGCAGGCGAGGATGGCGCTGTGTGCGCTGACCCCGTTGGGTCAGCCGAACGTGGTCAAGGCGCTGGGTGAGTTCGGGGCGGTCGAGCTGTGGCGGGGCTTCCTGGCCCAGCCCGAGACCAGCTGGGGCCGGCGGGCCGTCGCGGTCGACGTGGCGCAACTGGAGCGCGCCACCCAGGGTTGCGGTTCGCGGTTCCTCATGCCGGGTGATGAGGAATGGCCCGCCAGTCTGGCGGGCCTGTCCGGCGTCGAGGTGACGGCCCAGACGGGCGAGCCCATCGGCCTGTGGGTCAAGGGGCGTCCGCTGACGGAGTTGGGCGGTGGGGTCGCCATCGTCGGGTCCAGGGCGTGTACCACCTACGGCGAACATGCCGCGGTCACCTTCGCCGCCGACCTGGGGATGCAGGACCGGCCCGTCATCAGCGGGCTCGCCTACGGCGTGGACGCTGCCGCCCACCTGGGCGTGCTGGGCGTCCGCGGCACCACCGTCGCGGTGGTGGCCAGCGGCGTCGACGAGCCGTATCCCGTGGCGAACGCCCGGCTGGCGCAGCGCATCGTGGAGGCAGGGGCCCTGGTGTCCGAGCTGCCTCCGGGCTACCGGCCCACGCGGTACGCGTTCCTGGCCCGCAACCGGATCATCGCGGCGCTCGCCGACGCAGTGGTGGTGGTGGAGGCCGCAGCCAGATCGGGCGCGAAGAACACCGCGTCGTGGGCCAACGCGCTGGGGCGGCACGTGCTGGCAATCCCCGGCCCCATCACGTCATCCCTGTCCGCCACGCCGCACAAGCTGATCCGCGACGGCGAGGCCATCCTGGCCACGTCCGCAGACGACGTGCTGGCCGTGCTGTCACCGCTGGGCACCGTCGGGGAGCCCAGCGGGAGGGGCAAGGACCGTCCCATCGACCAATTGCCGCTGCCCCTCATGGAGATCAGGGAGGCCGTCGGCGCGAGGGAACAGCTGAGCGCCGCCCAACTGTCGGCGCGCACGGGGCAATCGATGATGGACGCGCTTGCGCACGCCGCCGAGCTGGTGGAATCCGGGTGGTTGGAGGAGGCCAGCGGCCTCTTCTCGCTGCCCGGCCGGCAGCGGGAGGGCTGAGCTTGGTCCCAGCGCATGGTCGGGGTGCGGGATTCCTCGGCATGGACGCCGAGGAATCCCGCACAGGGGTGGGGCGTGGTGTCAGGGATGCCCCAAGTGCGTCAGCGCTTCTCGGGGCCGCCGAACATCACGATGTTGTTGAACACCCAGGCGTTTGACTGGCTGAACGCGTACCCCCCGGCGGGCTTCGCCGTGGCCGAGTACACCGTCGTCAGGGTGTAGGAGCGGCAGGCGCCGCGGCCGGTCTGCGCGGTGTGGCACTCGGTGCGCCACTGGCGCTCGCCCGACGTGAAACCGTCCATGTCGTGCGCGGCCAGCGGGTTGCCCTGCCACGCCGCCTCCGTCATGTACGGCAGGTACGTGAGGTTGTTGAACACCCAGCCGTTCTCGCGGACGAACCGGCCGTCCTCGACCTTGACCACTGTGGCCCAGATGTCGGTGCGGCAGCGCTCGGTGCGTGAGTAGGGCTCGCAGCTGGTGTTCCAGTTGCGTCCGTTGACGGTGTGCTTGCCTGCCAGGGTGTAGGGCGCGGTGCGCACGAACTTGGCGACCGGCGCGGGAGACGGCTGCTGCGAAGGCGTCGGCTCGGGGCTGGGGGTGGGGGTGGGCACTTCCTCGACGCCGAGCCGGTAGAAGTCGACGGGGGCGAGGGCGTAGACGGCCTGCGCGGTGGAGCGCACCCACTGGCCCTTGGCCACCGCGGAGATGTTGCCCTCCGCCGCGCGGTCGAACGCCACCTTGTCGTAGGCGATGGCGCCGCCGTTGGGCTCGCCCGTGAGCTGGAGCGTCTTGACCCACGCCGCGGTGCGCGCGACGACGGCGGGTTCGAGACCCGACAGCGCCGCGGCCACGAGGCCCGAGGTGTTGGTGTTCGGGGCGGGGGTGAACGGAATGGCGCCGGTGAAGGAGCCGTCCTCGAGCTGCTGGGCCTTCAGCCAGGCCACCGCCTTGTCAAGGGGCGGCTTCGCCGCGGCGATGCCCTCGGCCTGCGCGGCGCGCAGCGCCATCACGATCATCGCCGTGCCGTCGGGGTCGGAGGCCTTGCCTGCTGCATCGCAGTGCTTGGCCGGGTCGGCGTCGAAGAACATGGGCCAGGCCCCCGTGGCGCACTGCTGCCCGGCGAGGAAGGTCACGGTGTCGGCAGGGAGCGTCCCGGTGCGGGCCAAGCCGATCATGACGTAGGCCTGGCCGAACGCGTTGGTGCCGGCGGCGTGGCCGGGCTGCACCCCACCGGCGAACGAGTCGCGGGCGAGCTGCTGGGGGTTGATGCCGGCGAAGCCGGTGGTGGACCTCCCGGCGGCGTCGAGCGCCACCAGGGCCTTGCCGATCATCCCGTGGACATTGCTGGTGCCGAGTTCGGCGTCGCCGACGACCCGCTCGGCGAACGTCGGCGCCGAGGCGTTCTCGACCGCGGAGAGCCAGCGGTCGATCGTGGCCGTGGGCAGGCCCGCGGCGAGGCCACCGAGGGTGGCGTCGAGGGTGAGGCCGACGTCGGGGTAGTCCTCGTAGGACGACAGGGAACCGTCGGGGTTGGACTGCGCCGCAGCCCAGGTCATGGCAGCGGTCGCGTCGGCGGCATCGTCTGCGTGGGCGGGGGAGCCGAGGCCCAGGGTGAGGGCGGCGAGGAGGGGGAGCGCCAACAGGCGCGTGCGGCTACGCACAGGTGGATCCTTTCGCGTCAGACCCGCACACGGTGTGCAGGATGATCCAGTTGCGTCGAGCTTCGGTCCGACTTCCCCGGAGGGTCACGGTTGCGCGTCAGTCCCGGATTTGCACCGGCGTTCTCCGCTCGACAGGCCCGACCCTATCATCCGGGGTGGACCCTCGCCATTCCGGAGGCGCGCCGCAGCACGGTCAGCACCGGCCGGCCCACGACCAGCAGCGCCAGGGTCGTCGTGATGGCGCGCCCGGTGTCCCAGCCCGCCGTCGACGTGAGCAGGGTGAACCAGCCGAACCGGGCGAGGTTGTCCAGGACGGGGGCGCCGGGGACGTAGTCGAGGCTGCTTCCGGTGCCGTCGACGTTGATGTCGGTGATGAATGGCCAGAACCACATGTTCATCAGCGCGCCGTACAGGTAGGCCGACACGATGCCCAGCGCGATGAGCATCGCGATCTCCCAGCGCCCCTTCACCCGCTTCGGCAGGAGGCCGGCGGTGAGCCCCACCCATGCGGCGCACAACATCTGGAACGGCAGCCACGGCCCGACCCCCGCGGTCAGGAGCGCGGAGGCGAACAACGAGGTGAAGCCCAGCAGGTACCCGAACCCCGGTCCGAAGGCCCTGCCCGCGAGGATCAGCAGGAAGAACACGGACTCCACGCCTGCGGTGCCCGCCCCGAGCGCGGGGCGGATGGCCGCGTTGATCGCCGACAGGACGCCGAGCACCGCCAGCGAACGTGCGTCGAGGCCGCCCTCCATGAGCTGGGCGATCACGAGCAGCAGGATGACCGGCAGGATGGCGGCGAACACGAACGGCGCGTCGTCGGCGTGCTCGGGGGCCACGCCGACGGCCGGGATCAGCAGCGGCCAGCCGATGGCGAACAGGCCGAGCACCGTCGAGATTGCCATCACCAGCCAACTGCGCCAGCCGATCGCCACCCCGACCACCGGCGCGGGGATGTCCACCATGGCGTCAGCGGGCCGCATCGATGAACTCCTCGACAGTCAGGACGGGGGTGGGGTTGGCGACCTTGGCCACCTGGGTCGCCAGCAGCGCTGAGCTGGACAGGATCTCGCGCACCGGCCCGTCGGAGACGAGCTCACCCTCCGCCATCACGATGACGCGTTCGCACGTCTGCGCCACCATCTCCACGTCGTGCGTGGCGATGAGGACCGACCTGCCCTCTGCCGCCATGCCGGCCACGATCTCGGAGAGCGCCTGCTTCGCCGCGTAGTCGAGGCCGCGGGTGGGTTCGTCCAGCAGCACGACGGGTGGGTTGCCGGCCAGTTCCACGGCGAGCACGACGGCGAGCTTCTGGCCCTCCGACAGGTCGCGCGGGTGCGCCTCCGGCTCGATGCCCGGCACCAGTCGGCGCAGCAGCGCCAACGTGCTCCCCTCGGGCAGCCCAGACGCGCGGTCGCTCTGCGCGCACTCGGCTGCCACGGAGGTGAGGTACAGCAGGTCCGACGGTGTCTGCGGCACCAGCGCGACGCCCGCCTCGGCGGGGTTTCCGGCGTCGTGCACCGTGACGGTGCCGCCGTCGCGCCGCCCCGCGCCGTGCATGGCCCACATCAGGCTGGACTTGCCGCAGCCGTTGCGGCCCATCAGGGCGACGACCTCGCCCCTGTGCAGCGTCAGGTCCACGCCCCCGACGGCGACCTTCGCCCCGTAGCGCACGATCACGTCGCGCGCGCTCAGCGAAGGTTCCGACGGCGGCTCGGGCGCCCGGAGCGCCGGGGTGGCACCGGCCCAGGCCCGGCGCTGGGGTGCCGCCAGCCGTCGTCCCTCGCGGATGGTCAGGGGCAGCGGCTGCCAGCCCATGCGCAGGCCGAGCTCCACCAGCGGCGGCTTGATGGGCGACGACGCGAGGAGGCTGCGGGTGTCGCCGTGCAGCACGTCGTCGCCGACGAGCAGCACGGAGTCGGCGAACTCGATCACCCGTTCCATCCGGTGCTCCGCGATGACGACGGTGGTCCCCAAGTCGCGCACCAGTCGGCTGACCAGCGCGAGCACCTCTTCCGCTGCGATGGGGTCGAGTGCCGACGTCGGCTCGTCCAGCACCAGGACCTTCGGCGAGCTGGCCAGGACGCTGCCGATGGCGACGCGCTGCTGCTGCCCGCCGGACAGCGTGCGCAGGTCTCGGGCGCGCAGTTCCGCGATGCCCAGGAGGTCCAGCGTCTCCTCGACCCGTCGTCGCATCTCCGCGGGGGCGAAGCCGAGCTGCTCCATGGAGTAGGCCAGTTCCTCCTCCACGGTGTCGGTGACGAACCCGGCGAGGGGGTCCTGGCCCACGTAGCCGATGGTGGTGGCCAGCTCGCGCGGCTGCAGCAGGGTGGTGTCCACGCCGTCGATGAACACGCGCCCGGTGCGCACGCCGCCGGTGAAGCGGGGCACGAGGTTGTTGATGCAGCCCAGGAGGGTGGACTTGCCGCTGCCGGTGGGCCCCACCACGAGGCAGAGTTCGCCCTCCTCGATCTCGAAGCTGACCGACGTGAGGCGCAGCGTGTCGCTGCTGGCGTAGCGGAAGGTGATGTCCTCGAAGCGGATCATGCCTCGGCCCTCCTCTGGGCTGGCGCACTGGGCGCCGGTGTGACGAACGCGGGCAACGCGGCGATGACCAGCACCGCCAGCAGCGGGCCCGTCAGCTCCGGCCAACGGAACGGGTAGACCGCGGGGAACAGCGCCGTGGCGTCGCCGGTGGTGGCGATCCACTGTACGAGTGCCGCGGCCGCGATGCCGGTGCCCACGGTGATGGTCTCCGCCAACCGCCACCGGATGGGGCGGTACTGGGTGCGGCGCACGGTGCGGCCCGAGACGCGCAGGGCGGCGACCGCGGCGGCCACGCCGGCGATCAGCAGGAGCGTGGACAATACGGGGACGCGCCAGATGAAAAGGTCCGGCGCGGCCGCGAGGTGGCGATAGGACCACACGGCCAGCAGGGCCATCGACGCGACGCCGAAGCCCAGGGTGGCGGCGCGGTCGCGGGCCGACGCGCTGCCGGCGCGTCCGTAACCCCGCACGTCCATCGACGCGGCCAGCGCGAGCGAACGTTCCAGGGCGTCGGAGAGCACGGGCACGATGATCGTCTCCACCACGCCCAGTCGCTGCCGGCGGGTGCGGGCATGCGGCGCGCTGCGCAGCTTCCTGGCGCGGCTGACGCGTTGGAGCGAGTCGCCCAGCTGCGGCAACGCCGAGACCGCCACCACCATCACGGTGCCCAACTCGTACAGGGCGCCGGGCAGGCTGGCCAGCAGCTTCTTGGGGTTGGCCAGGGCGTTGGCGGCGCCCACGCAGATGATGATCGTGGCCAGCCGGAGGCCGTCGTAGAGGCCGGTCAGCACTGCCTCGAGCGAGACGGGGCCGAGGAGCCGGATGCCCCGTACCCATACGGGCAGCGGGACCTCTGGGAGGGTGAACAGGATGGTGGGGCCGTCGCCGCCGCCGAAGATGATCCGGAAGCCCACCCTCAGCACCACGATGAACAGGCCGAGGAAGAGGTACAGCTTGAACGCCTTCGCCCACGGGGAGTTCGCGCGCCGGGCCAGCGTCACCAGGCACGCGACCGCGATCATGCCGGCCAGCAGGAGGGGGTTGGTCGTCGACGAGGCGGCCACCGCCAGCGCCAAGGCCCACCCCCACCAGGCGAAGGGGTGCAGTTGGCGGGGCAGGAAGTAGCGCTTGATCACAGGCCGCGGCGTCGCCACCACATGATGGCGCCGCCCAGGCCGAGGGCGCCCACCGCGCCGGCGCCGCCGATGGTGCCGATGGGCACGCCGCCGTCGTCGGCGATGGTTGCGGTCACCGCGGGCGCACCATCCGGCGCGGAGGACTCACCGGGGGCCTGGCCGGGCGTCGGCGTCGGGGACGCGGCCTGCGCGGTCGAGGGGCTGGGGGACGCGCTGGGCGACGGGGATGGGAGGGCGCTCTCGGGGGCCGACGATGGCGTGGGGCTCGACGAAGGGCTGAGGCTGCGCGACGGTTTCGCCGTGGCACGGGTGGCGCGGTCCTTGGCCGACGCGCTCGGAGCAGCAGACGTGGTGCGGGAGGACGGGGCGCTGCTGGCGGCCGGGGCCGCCGTCGTCGTCCGGGGCGTGGTGGGCGCCGAGGCGGAGGGCTTGGCTGCGGCGCTCGTGGACGGCGCGGGCGCGGCGGTACTGGGGGTGGGCGGTGCGGCCGGGGCGCTGGGTGTCGGTTCCGGCGTGACGACGGGGTGCGACGGGGCAACCCCGGGCGCAGGGTTGGAGTTCTCCGTGTTGTTCAGCGAGAAGGACCAGCCCTCGTACCCTCCGATGATGACCTCGCGGTTGCCCGCGCCCAGCTGCGAGAAGGACCAGCGACCGCCGTTGGGAGCGTGCCAGTAGCTCCAGAATGCCGTCTTCGGTGGGGTGTCGACGCAGCGTTCGCGGTAGTCGGGGCTGCCGTCGACCGGGATCGGCTCGTTGAGCCCGGGGCGGCCGTTGATGCGGCACACGAACCCGGGGCCGTCGTGGATCGTGCCCTCGGAGGTCATGCCTGCCAGCCGCAGGAGGCGCAGGCCGCTGGTGCCCTCAGGGACGTCCTCGACGCACTTGATGACGCGTCCGCCGCCCAGCTCCTGGTAGTCCACCACGAGGGTCACCCCCGTGTCGGTCGTGCAGTGCCCGTCGGTGACGGCTGCGGACGCGGACGGGGAACCGACCCATGCCCCGGCGAGGGCCAGGAACACGGCGGCGAGCAGGGCGGCGGGACGCGCGGACATCAGTTGCCGGTCTTGGGCAGGCCGGGGCGGGCCGGGGCCGCGGTGGCGGAGACTGAGACGGTCACCTCGGCCGTCGGGGTGGACGAGACCGACGGCTCAGCGGTCACCACAGGGCTGGGGGACGCGGAGGGCGACGGCGACACGCTCGGCGAGGGGCTGGGGGAGACGCTGGGTTCGGGCTCACCGAGCACCACGCCGTCGACGGGGTTGACAGCGGGGGCCACGGCGTCCACCTCGTAGTCGGCCTGCAGCTTCATGGCCAGCACCTCTCCGGGGAACAGCTCCAGTTCGGCAACGCCGACCTGCGCGAACTCCCATGCCGCGGGGTACGTGCCGTCCTCGTTGGGGGAGAGGAAGTACACCGACCACCACTCCTTGTCGACCGAGAGTCGGCCGTCGATGGTGGTGACCCAGCCGTCGTCCTCGGTGAGGCCGGTGGTGTGCAGCGCCTCCTGGGCGCTGGCGAACTCGGTGGCGCAGGCGCCGGTGACGGTCTCGTCGTACTCGACGTGGATCCAGACGTTGCCGGCCTGGACGCACTCCTCGGCGGGGCTGGGGGCGGCGGCGGCGTGCAGCGCCGGGATGGCCAGGCCGATCGTCATGACGGCGGCGGTGGGGACGGCAAGGCGCGTGAGCGCGGTGCGTCGGAGCATCTGCAGGACCTCTTCTGTACAGGTCCGTCGCTCAGGCGGTTCCGCTGGTCGCGACGGAGGGTGACCGGATCGTCAGGCGGAGGTCCGACTCCCCGGCTCAGCGGGATCACGGTTGCGCGACAGTTCCGGGTTCGCACCGGATTCAGCCGTCTGACGAAGGCCCATGCTACCCCAGCACTAGGCTGGCGGGGCAACCGACCCCGAGGAGAGACCCATGGGCCCCCAAGCCATCGTGTTCGACATGGACGGCACGCTCACCGACACCGAGGAGATCTGGGACGTGGTGCGCCGAGGCCTCGCCGCCGACGCGGGCCTGGCGTGGCCGGACGGGTCGACGCAGGCCATGATGGGCATGTCCACGATGGAGTGGGCGCGCCACCTGGTCGAGGTGGTGGGGCTGCCCTACGAACCGCAGGAGGCGGCCCGCCGCACGATCGAAGGCATGGCGGGGGCCTACCGTCGTGGCATCCACGTGCTCCCGGGCGCAGTCGAGGCCGTGCGCCGGATGGGGGAGCGGTACCCGATCGCCATCGCCAGTTCGTCGCCGCGGCTGCTGATCGACACCGGGATCGAGGTCATGGGGCTGGCCGACGTGGTGACCGTGAGCGTCTCCACGGAGGAGGTGGAGCGCGGCAAGCCCGCCCCCGACGGCTACCTGAGGGCCTGCGAGCTGCTCGGCGTCGACCCTGCGCAGTGCGTCGCCGTGGAGGATGCCACCAACGGCATCAAGTCGGCCCTCGCGGCCGGCATGGCCGTCGTGGCGGTGCCACCGCACTTCCACCCGCCGGCCGCTGAACTGCTGGCCAGGACCACGGTGCTGGAGACCCTCGACGAGCTCACGCACGAGCTCGTCGAGGGCCTCGTGGCCTGAGGCCTCAGAGGCGCCAGGTGACCTGACGGCCCAGGGTGCCACGCAGCGCCTCGGCCGCCTCCGCACCGGAGGCCTTCTTCAGTTTCGCCTGCATGGCGGAGATCTTCTCGCCGATGCAGAGGCGATCGGCCGCGTTGGCGTTGACCTCCTCGGCGATGAACCGCTGCATCGCGCCGGTGGCCATCTCGGCCAGCTTGGCATCGGCGTCGGTCTTCGAACGCAGCCGCTCGTGGTACCAGTCCGAGGCCAGCACGTTGTCGCGCTCGAACATGGCACGGAACGCATCGTCGTGCAGGCCGTGCCCGTCGTTCGAGCGGCCGGTGGCCATGATCTCGAGCAGCGCCCGGATGGGCGGGACCGCCAGCGCGATGGTGCCGTCGTCGAGGTAGGACTGGGCCACCCGCTGGTGCGTCGTGACGATGGTGCGCACCGACTCGGCGTAGGCGTCGATGTCCTGCAGTTCAGGCTTCAGCATCGGCTCGGAGAACACCACGTGCGGGTGCATGAAGATCCGCCCGAAGTACTTCGACTGGAACCGCGCCGTCATGCGGTAGCCCAGGCGGGACGCCTCGAGGGTCTCGCCGTCGTGTTCGAAGTCCTCGACCCGCTCGAGCGCGCCCTCGGCGATGAGGTTCTTCGCGTCACGCTCCTCGGGCGTCATGCGGCAGAACACCTCCGGCACCAGCAGCGAGATGTCGTGGTCGACGCGCACGTTCGGGCCGATGACCCCCGCGCTGGACAGCCATCCGTCGTAGCCGGTCAGCGCGAAGGAGAGGAAGGCGGCGTTGAGGTCGATCACCGAGGGCAGTGCATTGAACGGGCCCTTCGTCATGGCGCCCTCGGAGCCTGCGCCGGTGGTCGACGGCGACTTGCCGGTCATCGACGAGATGAACTCCATGAACAGCTCCGGCAGTTCCATGTAGTGGAGCGGCGCGTAGGAGCACAGCGGCGGCACCCCCTCCTCGGCGGCGTTGTTGCGGCGGCCGGCCGCGACGACGTCGACGGGGAGCTTGAGGGGCGCGTCCATCGGGAGCGAGCGGTGCAGCCGCGAGACCATCTCGGCCGTCGCCGTGGCCCTCGGGTGCGAGATGTCGGGCCGGATCTGCAGGTAGCGCGGGTTCTTCGAGCGGGCACCGTTGATGATCCGCGGGTGCGCGGACGAGACGAAGAAGCCGGCCTTCTGCTCGCCCTTGGCGACGCGGCGGATGAGCTTCTGCATGGGCTTGCTGAACTTCGAGAACTCGATGGCGTTGTCCACCAGGGCCCGGGCGTCGTCGCGCGTGAGGGGTTCGAAGTTGCTGATGAAGGCCCCGCCGGAGATGTCGGCCTCTGCCTGCTTGTCATAGCCGCGATGGATCGCGTCGTCGGGACGCTGGAAGAGGAGCTGCTCGCAGTTGGTGGTGAACTTGCGCGACAGGCCGTCCGCCCGCCCCGCCGCCTCGCCCGGCACGACGATGGAGGCGCTGATGTCGTCCTCGGTCTGCACCTTCGCGGAGGGGTGGAAGTCGTGGCGCAGGCCGAACAGTCGCCACGAGCCGTCCGGCGCGAAGCCCACCCGCAGCATGTTGACGGTGATCTTGTGGCCGTCGAGGCGGAGGGCGTGGCCGGCGCGGCCGTTGATGCGGCCCACCGAGAAGTGCGAGGCCCAGTCGCCGCCCCATTCGGGGCGGTAGAAGCGCTTGACCACGAACACCAGTTCCTTGATGTGGTGCGGGATCGTGGCGAGCCAGGCGTTGTACTCGTCGGTGAACTCGCGGCTGGGGGTCAGCAGCTTGATGACGGAGCCCACGCTGCGGGCGTCGGAGAGCAGCGGCCGGTGGTCGGGGGCCGTGGCGGGGTCGGCGAAGCGCGTCGAGAAGTCGCGCTCCACGATCTCGGCGACGGCGGCCATGTCCTCGACGAAGTCGTTGACGTAGGCGTTGCCGAACACGAACGCGTCGGTGATCGACTTGGAGATCTCCGACTTGCCGCCGCCCGAGACGGTGGCGGGCTTGTGGCAGTTGGTCGCCACGGGCGAGGTGCCCAGCAGCGTCCACTGGTCACCGTCGGCGGCGATGTGGCCGAGCTCGACGAGGTAGCCGTCGGGGCCCACGTACTGCACGTCAGCGCGCAGCGGGATGGTGCGGGTCTCGCCGTCGATGGTCCAGCTCACGGTCGAGTCGCGCAGCGAATAGCTGGCGTGTTCCGGCACGAGCACCACGTGGGGGTGGACGACGTCGAGGGCGTGGCCCTCCGGCTGCACCTGGAAGCGTTCGGGGTCGCGGGCGATCACGTCTGCGATGCGGTACTTCTCCGGGGAGTAGGTGTCGGTGAACGTCTGGCCCAGGTTGTAGCGGGGAAACGCGATGGCGCCGCCGGCGTGCTCCTCCTCCACGAGGCCCAGGAGGTTGGCGGCGTAGCTGATCTGCGCCTTGACCTCCTTCTTGCAGTAACCGAAGTAGTTGTCGGCGATGACCGTGACGATCACGCCGCGTTCGTCGCGCGCGCAGGCCTTGAACGCGGAGCCGCCGTTGTAGAGCTCGTCCTCGTCCTTCCAGCACATGCCGTCGCGGCGCTGGCGCTCGGTCGCGTCGTCCCAGTGGGGCAGGCCCAGGTCCTTCTTCCTCAGCTTGGTGAGGTGGGGCGCGAGGATGACGGCACCGGTGTGGCCGGTCCAGGTCTCCGGGTTGAGGCTGGCGTCGTTCTCCGGGATGTACGGGTCGCCGCCGTTGCCGAAGATGCCCTCCACGAAGTCGAGGTTGGCCATCAGGGTGGCCGGCGCGAAGAACCTCGTCTCCATCGACTTCTGCTGGATGTATCCGGGCACGGCGGGCACCACGATGGGGCGCATCAGCAACGACACCCAGCACTTGGGCTGCTCCGGCTGCGCGGAGGTGTAGGGCAGCACCATCGCGTCGGCCGGCGGGTTGAACGCCTGCTCGAGCAGCTTGCCGAACGTGATGCGCGGCACCGCGATCTTGTCGTCCTGGATCGGGAGCCCGCCCTCGGCGATGTGGAATACGCCCTTGGTGGTGCGGCGGTCGTTGGCCGGGTTGTGGAGGATGCCGTTGACCAGGCGGTAGCTGGTGAGCTGCCCGGAGGCGAAGGTGTCGCCGTCGACGGGGAGGCTCATCTCGCGTGCCAGTCCCGCCTGGTCGAGCACGAGGGTCTGACGCGGGAGCTTGGGCTCGGCGTCAACGTCCTCGAGGTATGCGTCGAGGAAGTTCTGGATCCGGGTGTCGACCGCAGGGAGCCGGTGGGCGAGCCTCCGGTTGGCCTCCCTCTGTCGGGCCAGCACGGGCCGGACCAGGTTCAGGGCCTCCTCGGAGTCCTTGCCCTCGACGAGGGGAAGGCCAAGCAGGCCGAGGCGGAGATTGATTGCAGCGGTGTCCGCGAATGTCGCCATGACCCAACCTTAGGCAGCACCCCTGACCCCATCAGGGTGGGGCGGATGATCGCGCGATTCGGGGGCCGCTACGATGCGGCGCCGATGGTCCCGCGTCAGTTGGCCGCCTGGTGCACGGCCTCGATGCCGGCCACCACGCGCTCGTTCAGGTGCGCGAGGTGCGCGAAGTCCTTCGGCGGCTCACCCCGGTAGAGGGGGCGCACGGTGGTCAGCACCTCGTAGAGGTCATCCTTGGTGAACGACTCCTTGCGCGACAGGAGCCTCAGCTCGCCGCGCGCGTTGCGCAGGTCGCGAAGGCGGCCGCGCCAGCCCGGGTTGGAGATCGGCGCGTCGTCGGTCTCCATCGCGTCCGCGAGTTCACCCAGCGCGCCGATGAGGTCGTCGAGCTGCGGCCTGACGGAGTGGGGGTCGAAGGCCGAGTGCTTCACCGGGGCATCGTCGTCGGCGGCGGATCGTCCGAACAGCTTGTCGAGAATGCCCATGGTCTGACTCCTGTGTCCTCGTGCGGGTGAACCCCAAGGGTAGCGAAGCCGCTGGTGCTCTAGGCACCGGCCCCGGCTCGGCCCTCACGGGCTGAGCACCGCCAGCCAGCCCGCCAGCGCCAGCAGGGTGACCGCCAGCACGGGCAGGGTGAGCACGATGCCCACCTTGAAATAGGTGCCCCAGCCGATGTGCATGCCCTTCTTGTCGAGCACCGACAGCCACAGCAGGGTGGCGAGGCTGCCGATGGGGGTGATCTTGGGCCCGAGATCGGCACCGATGACCGCGGCGTAGGCCATCAGTTCCCGTGTCACTCCCGTCACGCCGGACGCGTCGATGCCCAGCGCTGCGATCAATGTGGTGGGCATGTTGTTCATGACGGACGACATCACCGCCACCAGGAGGCCGGTGCCGACGGCGGCCATGGTGTGGCCCTCCGCTGCCACCGCTGCCAGGGCGCGACCGAGAAGGTCGGTGAGGCCGGCGTTGCGCAGACCGTAGACCACGAGGTACATCCCCAGGCTGAACAGCACGATCTGCCACGGAGCCGACCTGACGACCGCCCACACGTCGATGATGGGGCGCGCCGCAGTGGCGGAGCGGCCGGGGAGCGCGGCTGGTGAGGGGTGGCCGTCGGGACCGTCGGTGAGCCCGGAGGCGCGCTGCCATGCTCCGACGCTGACCGGCTCCTCGGCATTCTCGACGGGGCCGGCCCCGGAAGTGGCCACCGGGAGGACGAGACCGAACAGCGCACGGGGTTGACGTGCCGCGATCATCGACATGGCGACGGCGCAGATTGCGGCCACCGCGGCCACAGGCACCCCGACGGCCTCGGCGACGAAGTATCCGACGAGCAGTACCGCGAGCACCACGATTCCTACGACGAAGGTGGGGCGGTCGCGGATGGCTTCTCCGGGCCGGCGTAGTGCCGACACGTCGTAGGGGCCGGGAATCGACGTGCGGAAGAACAACCGCAGGACGACGAGGCTGGCGCCGAGCGACACGAGCGCCACGGGCACCATGACGAGTGCGTAGCGCGCGAAGCCGATGCCGAAGTAGTCGGCGATCACGATGTTGACGAGGTTCGACACCACCAGCGGCAGGCTGGTGGTGTCGGCGATGAAGCCAGTGGCGATGACGAGTCCGAAGGCCACCCGGGGGCTGAACCCCAGGGCGACGATCAACTGGAAGACGATCGGGGTGAGGGTCAGCGCGGCGCCGTCGTTGGCGAACAGCGCTGCGATGCCCGCGCCCAGCACGACGATGAAGGTGAACAGCACGTCGCCGCGGCCTCTGGCCCACCTGGACAGGTGGAGCGCGGACCATTCGAAGAACCCCGCTTCGTCCAGGATGGAACAGATGACGATGACCGCGACGAAGGTCAGGGTGGCGTTCCAGACGATGCCCCAGACGGTGGGCACGTCGGCGACGTGGACCACCCCGGTGGCCAGCGCAACCGCTGCTCCTCCCAGGGCGCTCCAGCCGATGCCCAGCCCTCGCGGCTGCCAGATGACCAGCACGAGAGTCGCGACGAAGATGGCAGCAGCCAGGACCATGGTCCACCCTTTACGTATCGATGAAGATCGATATGAACCTAGGGGGTCGCCTCCTTGGGGTCAAACCCGCTGGCGCGTGGCGGTCACTGGCGTTCGAGCACGCCCAGGTCGTCCAGCAGCGCCTTCACCCGGGCCTCGAGGTCGTCGGCGATTCGCCGGACATCGTCCATGGAGCGGTCCTTCGGGTCCTCGACCTGCCAGTCCTCGTACCGCTTGCCCGGGTAGAAGGGGCACTCGTCGCCGCACCCCATGGTGATGACGACGTCGGAGGCCTCGACGGCGTCGTTGGTCAGTGGCTTGGAGAAGAGGTAGTTCGCGTCCATGCCGCGCTCGGCGAGCACGGCCTCGGCGTGGGCGTTGATCTGCCCTGCCGGCCTGGAGCCACCGGAGCGGACGTTGACCCGGCCGTTGGAGAAGTGCTTGGCCATGGCGGCTGCCATCTGTGAGCGGCCGGCGTTCTGGACGCAGACGAAGAGCAGTTCGGGCTTGCCGTCGCTCGGCTGTCCCTTGGCCTTGGCGCCTGCCCGCAGCTTCTCCTGTGCGAAGCGCTGCACGAAGAGCGGGAGGAACTGGGGGGCCTTGGTCGTGGGGGCGAGTTCGGCATGCGCCTCCCGCACGACGGCCCGCACCTCGTCGTAGGCGAAGACCCCCTCGTACTGGTGCGCCAGATCCCCGACGATCCCGCGATAGCGCTCCAGGTCGGCCCGGCTCTGGCCTGTCACTTCGAGGACGAGCTCCGCCACGCGGGTGAAGATGTCCTCGCGGAGCAAGCGCATGCGTTCCTCGCCCTCGATGCCGCGCAGGCTCGGTTCATCTGTGTCCCACACCTCGATGGTGGCGGTCATGCCCTCCACGGGCTCCACCCGGGCCTCGGTGCCGACGAGCACGACGTGGGTGGCGGCCCTCAGCATCTCGTCGGTGAGTTGCTTGGGGCTTTCGCCCTCCATCGTTGCCCCGACTTCAGCGAGGGCCTCGATCGAGGCTTGGTTGAGGCTGGATCCGGGCTTGGTGCCGGCTGAGGTGACCGTCATCGCGTCGCCACCGAACTGGCGGGCGAGGGCAGCGGCCATCTGGGACTTGCCGCCGTTCTTGACGCAGACGAACAGGAGGTGGGGCTTGGTGCTGGGCATCGCTTCACTTTCTTCGGGGCCGTGGTGGGTGGCTGCGGGGAGCGTTGTATGCTCACAAAATCATATCGACACATATCGATACAAGGGAGTCTCGCGATGAACATGATCAAGGTCTTCGAACCGCCCCTGTGCTGCAACACCGGTGTCTGCGGCACCGACGTCGACCAGGAACTGGTGGACTTCGCCGCGGATGTGGCCTGGCTGAAGGAGCGCGGGGGTGCAGTGAGCCGCGCGAACCTTGCCTCCGACCCCGCCGCGTTCGCCGCCAATGCGACGGCCCGCGAGTTCATGCGTGTGGCGGGCATCGACGGGCTGCCGCTCGTGGTGGTCGAGGGCACCACCGTCCTTACTGGTCGCTACCCGGACCGCAGCGAGTTGGCCCGTTTCGCCGGTGTCGAGGAACGTCGCGACCTGGGCCTCACCTCGGCGGGTTCCAGCGCCGGGGGTTGCTGCGGCGGGAGCGGGTGCTGCTGATGAGGTTCACGGCCGATCTGCCCCGCAACGTCTTCCTCACCGGCAAGGGAGGGGTGGGCAAGACCAGCGTCGCCTGCGCGCTGGCGACCCTGCTCGCGGATCGGGGCAAGCGGACACTCCTGAGCTCCACCGATCCGGCGTCCAACGTCGGCCAGGTGTTCGGGGTGGAGATCGGTCACCGCGTCGTGTCCATCCCCAGCGTGCCCGGCCTCGATGCCATCGAGATCGATCCGCAGGAGGCCGCCGATCGATACCGCGAGCGGACCCTCGCACCCGTGCGTGACTTCCTGAAGCCGGAGGATCTCGCCGCAGCCACGGAGCAACTATCGGGTTCCTGCACCACGGAGGTGGCCTCCTTCAACGAGTTCACCGAACTGCTCGCCGAGCCCACCCGAACCGCTGCCTACGACCACGTCATCTTCGACACGGCGCCCACCGGGCACACCATCCGGCTACTGGAACTCCCCGGCGAGTGGACCGGTTTCCTCGACGAGGGCCTGGGCGATGCCTCCTGCCTCGGCCCGATGTCCGGCCTGGACAAGGCCCGCGGAACCTATGCCGCCGCCGTCGAGGCACTGGCCAGCCCGGAGCGCACCAGAATCATCCTGGTGGCACGCGCCGATCCGTCCAGCATCGAGGAGGCGGAACGCGCGCTGCTCGAACTGGCCACCGTCGGCGTCAGTGCCACGCACCTCGTGGTGAACGGGCTGCTGCCGGACGAGGAGACTCATGACCCGCTCGCAGACGCGATCCGGGCGCGCGAGGCCCACGCGGTGGCCCAGCTCCCGCTGGCGCTGCAGCGGCTCACCCTCGACACGCTTCCGCTCCGGGCCACCAACATGGTGGGTGCGGACGCCTTGCGCAGGATGTTCGGACCGGTGGACCCGCCCGTCGCGGTGGCGGCACCGACCGCGCGTGGCGCGACGAGCGGTCTCGCTGCCCTGGTCGACGAACTGGCCCTGGGCGACAAGGGCCTGGTGATGTGCATGGGGAAGGGCGGCGTGGGCAAGACCACCGTCGCGGCGGCGCTGGCCGTCGCACTGGCAGAGCGGGGCAAGGACGTGCTCCTGACCACCACGGATCCGGCCGCGCATCTCGATCGCACTCTCGGGGGAGACGCCGCGGGGATCGAGGTCACGAGCATCGACCCGGACCGGGCGACGCAGGACTACCGCGACCGGGTCATGGCCACCAAGGGGCGCAACCTCGACGGCGCGGGGCGCGCCGCGCTGGAGGAGGACCTCAAGTCGCCCTGCACGGAGGAGATCGCCGTGTTCCAGGCCTTCTCCAAGGCGATCGCCCAGGCTGACAAGCGATTCGTCGTGATGGACACCGCCCCCACCGGGCACACGCTGCTCCTGATGGATGCCACCGGTTCGTATCACCGCGAGGTGGCGCGCGGCCTGGGCAGCGCCAAGTTCACCACTCCATTGATGCGGCTGCAGGACCCCGGATACACCAGGGTCGTCATCGTCACGACCCCTGAGACGACGCCGGTGATGGAAGCGCAAGCGCTCGTCGACGACCTGGCCAGGGCCGACATCGCGCCGTGGGCCTGGGTGGTGAACCAGTCGTTGTCGCTGACCGGCACGTCGTCGCCGCTGCTGATCCAGCGGGCCGCCAATGAGGCAGGGCCGGTTGCCCAGGTGGCACGGAGCGCCTCCAGGCTGGCGCAACTGGCCATGCAGGAGGTCCCGCCGGTCGGTGTCGAACTGGCAGGGCTCAGCCTCACGCGGTGAAGTCGTGGCGGCCCGTCAGCAGCAGCGGGCCGCCTCCTCCGTCGTGGTCCCGAGGAACTCGCGGGCCACTTCGAGGACGTCGCTGGCGGCGGTGTAGTGCGCCCAGCGGCCACGCTGTTCACGCGTCACGAGCCCGGCGGCGGTCAGTCTCTTCAGGTGGTGCGAAAGCGTGGGCTGGGAAATCCCGAGGGTGTCGGGGATGTGGCACGCGCACGCCGTGCCCTCGGGGGAATCCGCGATGTGGGCCAGTAGCCGCACACGCGTCGGGTCCGACAGTGCCTTGAAGATCTCCGCGAGGCGCGTGGCGCGGTCTGCCGACATCATCGAGGTCGGAGCAGCTGCGCATTCAACGGGGATGGACATCGTCCCAGCTTACGCGCGCATCGATGGATGTCGATCCGCAGCCAGCTCTTGCGGGGGATGCCGCTCCGGACCCCTTGGTCAGAGGTTCCAACGGGCGGGGCCCGCGCCGCCGGCGCGGTACTCATCCATGGGCACCAAGCCCTGGTGCCAGGCGTCGAGCACGGGCTCGACGATCCGCCAGCATTCCTCGGCCACGTCGCCGCGCACCGTCAGCAGCGGGTCGCCGCGGAAGATCGAGTCGAGGATTTCGCCATAGGGCTTGAGTGGGCTCTCGGCCAGGTCGGTGGACAGCACCGACTGGTTCAGTTCGAAGCGGTTGGATTCAGCGTTGGTCGACAACCCGAGCCTGATGTTGGCGGGCTTCATGCCGATGCTGAGCACGTTGGGCGGCGCGCTCGTGAAGCCTTCGGGGACGTGGTCCACAGGCCGGAACACCACGGTGATGCCGTTGCGGGCGTCGCCCAGCGCCTTCCCGCTGCGGAGCCGGAAGGGTACGCCTGCCCAGCGGTCTGTGTTGATGCGGACGGTGACCTCGGCGAGCGTTTCGGTGTTGCGGTCCGGGTCGACGCCCGGTTCGTCCACGTAGTTGGGCACCGACTCGCCGGCCACCGTGCCGGCGGCGTACCGGGCGCGCCGCGACGAGGTGACCGGGTTGCCGTCCCACAGGTGCGTGTGGCGCAGCATCAGCGCGATGAGGTCGCGGACGTCGCGTTCGTTCAGCGACGGCGGTTCCTCCATGGCGAACAGCGCCAGCACGAGCAGCAGGTGACTCTGGATCATGTCGCGCATCGCGCCCGCCCCGTCGTAGTAGCGCGCGCGGCCTTCGAGGGCGAGCACCTCGTCGACGGTGATGTCGACCCGCTCGATGTTCTGGTTGTTCCAGGCGTGCTCGAAGATGCGGTTGGTGAACCGCAAGCCCAGCAGGTTGATCACCACGGACTTGCCGAGGTAGTGGTCGATGCGGAACAGCTGGTTCTCCGGCACCAGGCCGGCCAGTACCTCGTTGAGTTCGCGGGCCGTGGCCAGGTCGGAGCCGAACGGCTTCTCCAACGCGATCCGGAGCCCGGGGGGGATCTCGAGGGTGGTGAGGGCCTTGCAGACCGCCATGGAGACCCTCGGGGGGAGCGCCAGGTAGAGCACGGGGGAGTCGCCGAGGCTCTTGAGCAGCCCGCGAAGCGCCACCGGGTTGGTGAGGTCGAGTTGCTCGTAGCGGGTGGTGGCGATGACCCGCTCGATGCTGGACTTGTGGCACTGGCCACCCAGCGCCTCGCGGACCCGCGCCACCCACTCGTCGTGCGACAGCGGGTCCGTGGCACAGCCCACCAGTGTGACGTCGTACTCGGGGTTGGTGCTGAGCAGGGTGCCGAGGCCCGGCAGGAGAAGTCGATGGGCAAGGTCGCCGGAGGCACCGAGGACGGCCAACGTCACGGGAACAGTCATGGACCAACTCTATGCACCATTCGGCAAACGTCAGTTGCCGAGCATCTCCTTCATCTCGGCGATCTCGGCCTCCTGGTCGGCGATGATCTTCTCCGCGAGCGCGAGCGCCTCTGCGTTCTGCCCCTCGTCCAGTTCGGCCTCGGCCATCTCCACCGCACCTTCATGATGGGCGATCATCCCTTCGAGGAACGCGGTGTCGAACTCATCGCCGGACAGGCCGGAGAGCCACTCCATCATCTCCTCCTGGCTCATGCCGTCCATGTCCATGCCGCCGTGTGACATGCCGCTGTGGTCCGAGGCCGCAACGTCCTCACCCCACGCGCCCAACCACTGGGTCATCTCGTCGATCTCGGGGCCCTGTGCCGCGGCGATGCGCTCCGCCAGCGCCACCACCTCTGGGGCTTCGGCCTTGTCGACGGCGAGTTCAGCCATCTCGATGGCGCCTTCGTGATGGATGATCATCATCTGGGCGAACGAGGTGTCCGCGTCGTTGTGCGTCTCGGACACCTCGCCACCTGCGGTGTCGGTGGTCGCGGCTGGGGGCGCGGTGGAGGGCTCCGCGTCAGTCGTGGCGCAGCCGACGAGCGAGGCGGTGAGGAGGAGGGCGCCGAGGGCGGAAGCGAATGCTCGGGGGCGTGTCATGGGTGTCTCCGTTCCTGCGGACGAGGCGGCCCGCGGAACCCACGGTAGGGACATGCAGGTCAAGAACCAATCAAGAAAGGTCAAGAACGGATCAGGGCACCCCGCCGCTTCCGGGGGCAGAAGACGAAGAGACCCAGCCAACCGCAGGGATGCGATGTGACTGGGTCCGGTCGTGTCCGAGAGAGGACTTGAACCTCCACGCCCTAAAACGGGCACTAGCACCTCAAGCTAGCGCGTCTACCAATTCCGCCACCCGGACAGGTGGTGTTCCCCTTCCGGGGAGCGACAAGGAACTCTAGCAGGTACTGAGGGGGGTCATGCAAATCGGCGCTAGGGTGGGAGTCACGAACGCCCCGACAGGCGGGCGCGCACCTTCCGAGGAGTGGATCACATGGCCGTGGAAGCAACCTTCGAGATCGAGATCACGCCCGTTGACGGTGTGCTGCCCACGACCAGCAGGTTCGACTTCGCGAAGGTCTGGCAGGGGGCTGCCCAGGGCGTCAGCAAGGGCGTCATGGTGTCGGCGGGGGACCCCGCCAGCGGGACCGCCGGTTACGTCGCCATGGAGGTCTTCGAGGGCACACTGGACGGCCGCAGGGGCACCGTCGCGTTCCAGCAGTTCGGCAGCATGCGCGGGGGAGGCCAGGACCTGCGCTACGAGATCGTGCCGGGGTCCGGCTCAGACCAGTTGGAGGACGTCACGGGCACGCTGCACCTCGAGATCGACGGCGAGGGCGTCCACCACATCACCTTCGAGCTGGGCTAGCGACCTGGGCCAGGCGGCCGTAGCCCGTTCGGACCGCCCGAGATGTCGTCGAGGGCCGCGACGATGGGTGGGACCAGCGTCTTGCTCTCGATGTCCATCAGCTCGGCCAACTGTTCCGTGGTCCGCGGTCCGATCAGCGCGGACGCCACCTGGGGCGCGTCGCGCGTCCACAGCAGCGCCACCTGCGCCGCCGTCAACCCCAGCCCCTGCGCGGCGTGCGTCACCGCGTCGACGATCGCCGAGGAGCGCGGCTGCAGGTAGGGCTCGACGAACCAGCTGAAGTGGTCGGAGGCGCCGCGGGAGTCACGCGGGATCCGACCGCCCGCGTACTTGCCGGTCAGCACGCCACGCCCGAGGCCGGACCAGGCCAACACCCCGAGCCCGTGGTGCGCGGCGGCCGGGACCACCTCCACCTCGGCGCGTCGCGCCAGCAGCGAGTACTCGACCTGCACGCTCGACAGCGTCACGCGTGCGCGGTCGGCCTCCTGCCAGGTGGCGGCGGTGGCGGTCTGCCAGCCCACGAAGTTGGAGACGCCGACGTAGTGCGCCATGCCGCGGGTGACGGCGGTGTCGAGCGCCGACAGGGTCTCGTCGAGCGGGGCGTCACCCCAGGCGTGGACCTGCCAGAGGTCGACGTGGTCGGTTCCCAGGCGTCGCAGCGACTGCTCCAGGTCGTTGAGGAGCGCGCCACGCGAGGTGTCGATCACGCGGCGCCCGTCGCGCACGACGAAGCCGGCCTTGGTGGCGATGACGAGTGACTCGCGGGGCAGCCCGGCGTGCAGCGCCTTGCCGATCATCTTCTCGGCCACGCCGGCGCCGTACGCCGGCGCGGTGTCGACGAGGTTGCCCCCGCCGTCGACGAAGTCGTGCAGGAGCGCCCGCGCCATGGGCCACTCGACGTCTCGACCCCACGCCATGGTGCCCAGCCCGAGGCGGGAGACGTGGAGGCCGGTGGCACCGAGTGGACGAAGCTGCATGAGGGCTCCAGCCTATGCGGCCGCCAGGACGCCGGTGAGCAACAGCACGGCGACGATGGCGGCGATGACGAGGCGGTAGACGACGAAGAGCGTGAAGTTGTGCGTCGAGACGTAGCGCAACAGCCAGGCGATCACGGCATAGCCGATGAAGAACGCCAGCACCGTCGCCACGATGGTCGGGCCCCACGCGGCGGTGGCGTCGCCACCGATGTCCTTGAGCTTGTAGAGGCCGGAGCCGAACACGGCGGGGATCGCCAGGAGGAACGCGTACCGGGTGGCCGCGGGGCGGTCGTAGCCCAGGAACAGGCCGCCGGAGATGGTGGCGCCGGAGCGCGACACGCCGGGGATCAGCGCCGCGGCCTGGAAGAGGCCGAACAGGATGCCGTCGCGCCAGCTCAGCTGCCGCAGGTCCTTCGTGTTGCGCTCGCCGAACCTGTCGGCGACCGCCAGCACGATCGCGACCCCGGCCAGCATGGCCACGGTGATCCACAGGTTGCGCAGCGTGGAGTCGATGGCGTCCTGGAACAGCAGCCCCAGCACGACGATGGGGATGGAGCCGATGATCACCAACCAGCCCATGCGGGCATCCGGGTCCGTCCGCTCGACGGTGCCGCGCAGCGAGCCGAACCACCTGGCGATGATGCGGGCGATGTCCTTGCGGAAGTACACGAGCACGGCGGTCTCGGTGCCGAGCTGCGTCACGGCGGTGAACGCGGCCCCCGGGTCACGGCCGTCGAAGAACAGCTGCCCGACGATCGACACGTGCGCGCTCGACGAGATGGGCAGGAACTCGGTGAGTCCCTGCACGACGCCCAGCACGATCGCCTGCAACCAGTCCATGTATGTTCCTCCCGGAGCGAAACCCCGGCCACTGTACCGCCGTGGCTGGCCGCGGGTTATTAGGCTTGGGCCCCATGACCAAGGTGGTGCTCATCAGGCATGGTCGTTCGACGGCGAACGCAGCCGGCGTCCTCGCCGGCCGCGCACCGGGCGTTGCGCTCGACGACATCGGCCGCGCCCAGGCGGAGGCGCTGGGCGAGACGCTGCGCGGCGTGCGCGTCGCCGCCGCCTACACCTCGCCCGTCGAGCGCTGCATCGAGACCGCGACGCTGGCCGGTTTCCCGGACGCCGAGATCCTCGACGGCGTCAGCGAGTGCGACTACGGCGAATGGACCGGCGTCAAGCTCGACGACCTCAGCTCCCAGGAGGTCTGGGCCGACGTGCAGGCCCGCCCCTCCGTCGTAGCGTTCCCCGGCGGCGAGTCGATGCAGGCGATGTTCCAGCGCACCACGGCAGCCATCAGCGGGCTCGCCGAACGCCACGGCGACGACGAGGTGGTGGTGGTGTTCTCGCACGGCGACCCCATCAAGGCGATCCTCGCCCACGCGTTCGGCATGCACCTCGACCAGTTCCAACGGCTCCACGTCCACCCGGCCGGCATCAGCGTGGTCGACTACGCGGGGGAGAGGCCGCTGGTGGTGTGCGTCAACACCGGCGGTGACCTCGTGTCGCTGCTGGGTGGCCACAGCGCCCCGACCATCGGCGGCGGCGACGTCGCGGGCGTAGGGTGAGGCCATGATGCTCGCATTCGACAACCCGGATCGCTGCATCGTCGGCACCATCGGCGCGCCCGGTGAGCGGCTGTTCCTCATCCAGGTGGCACAGGGCAACCGGCTCGCCGCCGTCGCGCTGGAGAAGGAGCAGGCGCTCCTCCTCGGGGTGCGGGTGGCCGACGTGCTCGACCAGCTGGCCGAGTTGGGCCACGAGGTGCCCCCGCGGCAGCACCCCGCCGACATGGGCCCGCTCGACGCCCCCGTCGAGGTCACGTTCCGTGCTGCGGCCATCGGGCTGGCCTGGGACCACGAGCGCAACAGGCTCCTCCTCGAGCTGTTCTCCGGCGAACCGGACGACGACGACGAGAACTCGCTGGTCCAGATCCGCATGACGCCCGTCATGGCGCGTGAGTTCTCGACGAGGGCGGAGCTCGTCGTCGCGTCCGGCAGGCCGGCGTGCCCCGCGTGCAGCCAGCCGCTCGACCCCGCCGGGCACATCTGCCCCCGCGCGAACGGCTACCGCGGCCCCCTGTTCGGATGAACGGCCCGAAGGGCGCCCTCCAACTGGTGGGGCGACTCGTGGACGCCTCCAACGCCACCTTCCTCGCCATGGACGCCGACGAGGCGCACTGGGTCTACAAGCCCGTGGCGGGGGAGTCGCCGCTGTGGGACTTCCCGACGGCCACCCTGGGCCGGCGCGAGGTTGCCGCGTACGCGCTCTCGCAGGAACTCGGCTTCGGCGTCGTGCCCCTGACGGTGTGGTGCGAGGGCCCGCTCGGCGAGGGCTCTGCGCAGCGGTGGATCGACGGCGAACCCACCCCGCTGATCGACCTCCTCGACCCGTCCAGGGTCGACGAGGGCTGGCTGCCGATCCTCACCGGCCTCTCCGGCGACGACAAGCCCGTGGTCCTCGCGCACCGCGACGACCCGCAGCTGCGGTCGCTGGCCCTGTTCGACGCGCTGCTCAACAACTCGGACCGCAAGGCCAGCCACGTCCTGGCCCACGGTGACGTGCTCGCCGGGGTCGACCACGGCGTCAGCCTCCACGCCGAGGACAAGCTGCGCACCGTGCTGTGGGGCTGGGCCGGTGACCCCCTCAGCGACGACGAAGTCGCCGTGGTCTCCCGCGCCGCGGCGATCGACGCCCCGCTCGCGCCCGGGCTCGACGACGACGAGTGGGCTGCGCTGCGGGACCGCGCCGAGGCGATTCTCGCCGCCGGCACGATGCCACGACCATCCGAGCGGTGGCCCAGCATCCCGTGGCCTCCGATTTAGGCGGTAAGTTGTGACCCATGTATGCGTGGGAAACCGTTGACGTACCAGCCGTGCCGCCGTCGAACGGTGACGTGCCGCAACAGCTCACCCTGTTCGACACCGCCTCACGCAGGCAGGTGGCCGTTGCCGCAGACGTGGAGACGGCGCGGATGTACGTGTGCGGCATCACGCCCTACGACGCCACCCACCTCGGGCACGCGAACACCTACCTCACGTTCGACCTGATCAACCGTGTCTGGCGCGACCTCGGCCTCACCGTCGACTACACGCAGAACGTCACCGACGTCGACGACCCGCTGCTCGAGCGCGCCGCCGAGACCGGCGTCGAGTGGGAGGAACTCGCCGAGGACCAGACCGAGCTGTTCCGCAGCGACATGCAGGACCTGCGCGTGCTGCCCCCGAACAACTACATCGGCGCCGTCGAATCCATCAGCTGCGTCACGGAGCTGATCGAGGACCTGCTGGGCAGCGGCCTCATCTACCAGGTCGGCGACGACGCGCACCCCGACTGGTACTTCAACACGGCCGCCGCGCCCGGCTTCGGCGGCGTCAGCCACCTCGACGAGGCCGAGATGATCGAGCGCTTCCGCGAGAACGGCGGTGACCCCGACCGCCCGGGCAAGCGCCACCCGCTCGACAGCCTCCTGTGGCGCTACTCCCGCGAGGGCGAGCCCAGCTGGTCCTCGCCGCTCGGCGCGGGCAGGCCCGGCTGGCACATCGAGTGCACCGCGATCTCGCTGCGCTACCTCGGCGCCAACTTCGACGTGCAGGGCGGCGGGGCAGACCTGGTGTTCCCGCACCACGAGATGTGCGCGGCGCAGGCCATCGTCGCCAGCCGTGAACCGCTGGCCGATGCGTTCGTGCACTCGGGCCTCGTGGCGCTGCACGGCGAGAAGATGAGCAAGTCGAAGGGCAACCTGGAACTCGTCAGCCGCCTCCGCAAGGCCGGCGCGGACCCCATGGCCATCCGGTTGGCGCTGCTCGACCACCACTACCGGGACAACTGGGAATGGACGCCGGACCAGCTCGACCGCGCCACCGAGCGCCTCGCGCTGTGGCGCAGCGTGGCCAACGACGGCGCCGCGCTCCCGGCGGCCGAGACCATCGCCGCGATCCGCACCGCACTGCGCACCAACCTCGACGCCCCGTCCGCACTCGCCGCCGTCGACACCTGGGCGAGCGCCAGCCTCAACGTCGGCGGCGACGACACCGACGCCATCTCCCAGGTGTCCGCAGCGGTTGACGCGCTGCTGGGCATCAAGCTCTAGGCGATAAGGTCAGGAAACGTGAAGTCCTTCGAACAACTCTTCGAGCAGCTGACCGAGACCGCGCGCACCCGGCCCGAGGGGTCGAGCACGGTGGAGCGCCTCGACCAGGGGGTGCACGCCATCGGCAAGAAGGTCGTCGAGGAGGCCGCTGAGGTGTGGATGGCCGCCGAGTACGAGTCGAAGGAACGCAGCGCCGAGGAGATCAGCCAGCTGCTCTATCACCTGCAGGTGATGATGATCGCGCTCGACCTGGACCTCGACGACATCTACCGCTACCTCTGAGGGACGAGACCGCCATGACCACAGAACGACTCCTGCGCATCGCCGTGCCCAACAAGGGCGCCCTGGCAGATGCCGCGTCCCAGATGCTGCGCGCCGCCGGCTACCGCCAGCGCACCGACACCAAGGACCTCACGCTGATCGACACCGACCACGGCGTCGAGTTCTACTACCTGCGGCCCCGCGACATCGCCATCTACATCGGCCGCGGCCACCTCGACATCGGCATCACCGGCCGCGACATGCTGCTCGACTCGGCAGCCGACGCCACCGAGGTGATGGCGCTCGGCTTCGGCGGTTCGCGGTTCCGCTTCGCGGCGGTCAATGGCTCGTCGCTGACGCTGGAGGACCTGCGCGGCAAGCGCATCGCGTCGTCCTACACCGGGCTGCTGCAGTCCTACCTCGACGAGAAGGGCATCGAGGCTGAGCTCGTCGGCCTCGACGGTGCCGTCGAGTCCGCCATCCGGCTCGGCGTGGCAGACGTCGTGGCAGACGTCGTCGACACCGGCACCACCCTGCGTCGCGCAGGGCTCGAGATGTTCGGCGACCCGATCTGCGAGTCCGAGGCCGTGCTCATCCAGCGCAACGGCGGCGGTGGCCTGCCCCCCGTCGCAGAGGCGCTGAAGACCCGCCTTCACTCGGTCCTGGTGGCCCAGAACTACATGATGCTCGACTACAACGTGCACACCGATGACCTCGAGGCCACCACGGCGCTGGCCCCCGGCGTCGAGGGCCCGACGGTGTCGGCCCTGTCGAAGGAGGGCTGGAGCGCCGTGCGCGTGCTGGTGCCCCGCAAGGGTGCGCACATGCTGATGGACCGCCTGCACGACGCCGGCGCCCGCGGCATCCTGCTGACCGAACTCGCCGCCTGCCGGCTCTGAGGGAGCGCCCGTGACCGACCCCATCGAGCAGGCGCCCGTCCAGGAGCCCGTGCCCGCGACGCTGTCCTACTCCAGCCCGCCCGCCCTGATGACCGCGGTGGTGCTGTCGATCGTGCTGCTGGCCAGCTCGATGTTCGGCTGGTGGGCGCTCGGCGCCGACATCCGCGCACAGGTGACGTGGCCGCAAGCCGCGACGCTGTTGTTCTTCGTCTTCCTGATGATCGCCATCATGTTGTCGATCGGCTACTCGCGGTTGTGGGCCGCCGACGGCGTGGTCACCGTCCGCAACGGCCCGTTCCTGCGCCGCTACGGGGTGGCCGACATCGCCGGCGTCCGGCTGCGCCCCGGCGACGCGTGGAGCTCGCTCCTCATCAAGCAGGACGGCGCCCTCAAGCGGCGCCCGGTGCTGGCCATCCAGTTCCTCGAGGGCGAGGGCGGCAAGCGCAAGATCGTGGACCTGCGGAAGTGGCTCAAGGCCAATGGCGCGACGTCCGCGGGCTTCACCGCCGCCGACGCCGACTGAAGCGCGCCCGGTGACCCACCCAGCGCCACCGGGGGATCACATGATGCCGCGCTTGCGCAGCAGCGCCTCGATCTCGGCGTCCTCGGGATCGGTACCCTTCTGGGCCGGTGCCGCTGCGGGCTTGGCGGCCGCTGCGGGCGACGACGGCGCGGGCCCACCCGTCGACGACCTCGTCGTTCCTGCGCTGGGCAACTGCCTTCCGCGTTCGCCGGTGGCCGGCACCTCGCGGGCGGCGGGTTGCGGGGCTACGCGTTCACGCGCCGGCTTCCTCGGCAGCATCAGGCCGACGACGATGAGTACCACGCCACCCACCAACAGGCCCAACCCCCACGCCACGGCGTCGGTGAACACCGTGCGCTGGAACCAGGCGACGAGGCTGATGATGCCGTTGATGATGAGCCGCAGCAGGCCCGTGAGGTAGAGCCCGACGGGGATCGCGGCCAGGCCCAGGCCGATCAGCAGTGGCCGCAGCCGTCCGAGGCGGGCGGTGATCCCTGCGGCGATGGCGAGGATCACGACGGCGGCGGCGATGGTGCCGATGAGCTCAATGGGCATGCGCCCAGTCTGTCACACGGCGGCAGACGGGCGAGCCGCTATGGTGCTGGCATGGTCGAACTCCGCTCGCTCGCTCAACCGAACTCACGCTTCGCCGGCGACGACGGGTCGCCGGATCCGTTGACCCGGGCGGCGATCGCCCGGGCGCAGGACCACACCGGCTACATCCGGGCGCTCGTCGCGCTGTGCACCAGCCGACTCCTGCTGCCCATCGTGGCCAGCGGCGACGACGGCGGCGACGAGCCGGACCCCGACCGCCACGCGGAGATGGCGGCGGTCACGCTCGAGGACGACTCCGGCCACTACCTCCTGGCGTTCACCGGCTACGACTCGCTGCGTGCCTGGCAGGCCGATGCCCGACCGGTGCCCTGCCTCCTCGACGAGCTGTGCGCCACCGTCGCCGCGGCGGGGGCGGAGCAACTGCTCATCGACGTCGTCGGCCCGGTACCGTTCGTCATCGCCGGCGACGCGCTGGAGAAGTTCGCCGACGGCTTCCGCCTGGTGGAGTTCGAGGGCGAGGACTTCGCCTGGGTCAAGTACGCCGACGACGCGGGGGACGCTGCCGATGCGGGCGACTGGGGCCCGGCGCCCACGGCGCACTGAGCCACGCCGTTTGGCGATCGCGGGGCGCCTGCGTATACTCTCTCAGGTTGGCAGCTTCAGGCTGCCCTGATAAAGCGGAGTTCCACTCCCACCCGAGTTGCTGAAGCGGCCGGGTCACCCCCGCGGGCAGCGGTCGCTGCATCGTCGTGATGGGTGTGTGGGCCTCTGCATGCGCAGGGGCCTTTTGCTGTTGGCAGCAACACACCAACTCTTCAACTGGAGGACCCATCAGCACTGAACCGCGGATCAACGATCGCATCCGAGTACCCGAAGTCCGGCTCGTCGGCCCCAACGGCGAGCAGGTCGGCATCGTGCGCGTCGAGGACGCCCTGCGTCTGGCGGCGGAGAACGATCTGGATCTTGTCGAAGTGGCCCCGCAGGCGCGTCCGCCGGTCGCCAAGCTGATGGACTACGGCAAGTTCAAGTACGAGGCGGCGCAGAAGGTGCGCGACGCCCGCAAGAACCAGCAGAACGTCACCACCAAGGAGATGAAGCTGCGTCTCAAGATCGACCAGCACGATTACGAGACCAAGAAGGGCCACGTGGTCCGCTTCCTCAAGGCCGGCGACAAGGTGAAGATCACCATCATGTTCCGCGGCCGTGAGCAGTCCCGCCCCGAACTGGGCATGGACCTGCTGCGCCGCCTGGCCGACGACGTCGCCGAGTTCGGCTTCGTCGAGTCCTCTCCCAAGCAGGACGGCCGCAACATGCTCATGGTGCTCGGCCCCACCAAGAAGAAGACCGAGGCGAAGGTCGACCTGGCCGCCGACCGCGAGGCCCGCATGGCTGCGCGCAAGGAGAACGCCGAACTCGACCGGGCAGCGGAGGCGCAGCTGCGCGCCGCGGCCCAGTCCGCCCCCCACAAGAAGAAGCGTGGTCCTGCAGACAACATGGACCCAGACGTCGATCTCTGATCGAGTACGAAAGCGAGCGAGACATGCCGAAGATGAAGACGCACTCCGGTGCGAAGAAGCGGTTCAAGATGACTGGCACGGGCAAGATCCGTCGTCGTCAGGCCAACCTCGGCCACCTCAACGAGACCTTTGGCTCGACGCGCCTGCGTCGCCTGAAGGGTACCTCCGACGTCGCCAAGGCCGACGTCAAGTCGGTGCGCCGCCTGCTCGGCAAGCACAAGGGCCGCTGAGCCGAATGCTGAGCCCGGCCCAGCGCTGAGCGCAGGCCGGGGCGAAGTACCCCCAGTCATCCATTGATCCACCCCACACACCCCAAGGAGTCACCATGGCACGCGTGAAGCGTTCCGTGAACGCGCTGAAGAAGCGTCGCGAAGTTCTCGAGCAGGCGAAGGGCTACCGCGGCCAGCGTTCGCGTCTGTACCGCAAGGCCAAGGAGCAGCTGCTCCACTCGTACACCTACAGCTACCGCGATCGTCGCGCCAAGAAGAGCGAGTTCCGCGCTCTCTGGATCCAGCGCATCAACGCCGCGGTCCGCGCTGAGGGCATGACCTACAACCGTTTCATCAACGGCCTGAAGAACGCTGGTGTCGAGGTGGATCGCAAGATCCTCGCCGACCTTGCCGTCAACGACGTTGCGGCGTTCAACGCCCTGGTCGCCGTCGCCAAGGACAACCAGCCCGCTGCCGCCGCCTGAAAGCGGCCTCAGTGACATCTCGACCGAACGCAGCCCTTGGCCTTCCCGCCTCGGTGCTGCGTTCGGTTCGTCGTTTGACGCAGCGCCGCGGCCGTGACGTCGCCGGCCTGTTCCTCGCCGAGGGCAGGCAGGCCGTCCGCGAGGCGCTGGCCGTCGGGTCCCTCGTGCAGGAGGTCATCGTCGATGACCCCGACAAGCACGCGGACCTGCTCGACGGCGTCGACGTCCCCGTGTGGCGGGCCACGGACCACCAGATGCGCACGCTCAGCGACACCGTCACCCCGCAGGGGATCGTGGCGGTGTGCCGTCAGTTGTCCTTCGACTGGCAGGACGTGTCGGGCGCGAGGCTGCTGGTGATCTGCGCCCAGGTCCGTGACCCCGGCAACGCCGGCACGGTCATCCGCTGCGCGGACGCGTTCGGGGCCGACGGCGTGGTGCTCACCACCGGCAGCGTCGAGATCTACAACCCCAAGACGGTGCGCTCCACCGTCGGCAGCCTCTTCCACCTGCCCATCCTGACCGGCGTGCCGCTGCACGACGCCGTGGCCAAGGTCAAGGCGATGGGCATGACGGTACTGGCGGCAGACGGCGACGGCGACCCGCTCGACCTCAAGGCCGCGGCCGGGGAACTCAGCGGCCCCGTCGCCTGGATCATGGGCAACGAGGCGTGGGGACTGCCCGAGGAGGACCGCGAGTTGGCCGACGAGGTGGTGGCCGTGCCAATGTGGGGCGGGGCGGAGAGCCTCAACCTCTCCAGCGCCGCCGCGGTGTGCCTCTACGCAACGGCCTCCGCACAACGACGCTCTTCAGCAGGCTGACCGGCCCGCCGGGCAGCCACGAACAGTGAACAAGGAGGGACCCATGTCCGGGCCCAACGACAACTTCGATCCCAAGCAGGTCGCCTCGCTCGACCCCGCGGCCATCGACGGTTTCGTCGCGGACGCGCTGGCCGCCATCGGCGCCGCCACCACGACGGCCGAGCTCAAGCAGGCGCGTCACGACCACGCCGGCGACACCTCGCCCCTGGCGCTGGCCAACCGCGAGATCGGTGCGCTGCCGCCGCAGGCGCGCAAGGAGGCCGGGCAGCGGATCGGCAAGGCGCGCGCACAGGTCAACCAGGCCCTCGGCGCCCGCCAGGACGAGGTTGCCGCAGCAGAGCTCGAGGCTGCCCTGCTGGCCGAGCGCGTCGACATGACCCTCCCCGTCACCACCGGCCCGCGCGGTGCGCTGCACCCCATCACCAACCTGATCGACGAGATGATCGACGTCTTCGCCGACATGGGCTGGGAGATCGCCGACGGCCCGCAGCTCGAGGCCGAGTGGTACAACTTCGACGCGCTCAACGTGCCCGAGGACCACCCCGCGCGTGCCCTGCAGGACACGCTGTGGATTGACCCGCCGTCGGCGGGCAAGCTGCTGCGCACGCAGACCTCGCCGGTCCAGGCGCGGGCGCTGCTGACCCGCGGGGTCCCGCTGTACGTCGTAGTGCCCGGCAAGGTGTTCCGCGCCGACGAGTACGACGCCACCCACCTGCCCGTCTTCCACCAGCTCGAGGGCCTCGTCGTGGACAAGGGCATCTCCATGGCAGACCTGCGCGGCACGCTGGACCACTTGGCCAAGGCCATGTTCGGCAGCGACACCGCCACCCGCATGCGCCCGCACTACTTCCCATTCACCGAGCCGTCCGCCGAGGTCGACGTGCAGTGCTTCGTGTGCCACGGCGAGTCCGTCGGCAACCCGGACGCGCCCTGCCGCACCTGTCGCTCCGAGGGCTGGATCGAGTGGGGCGGCTGCGGCGTCGTGAACCCGCGGGTGCTCAGGGCCTGCGGCATCGACCCCGACGTCTACTCGGGCTTCGCGTTCGGCATGGGCATCGACCGCACGGTGATGTTCCGCACGGGCGCCCCCGACCTCCGCGACTTCGTGGAGGGTGACATCCGATTCAGCCGATCCATCCTGGGAGGTGCCCGATGAAGGCCCCCGTCTCCTGGCTGCGCGACCTCGTCACGCTGCCCTCCGACGTCACCACCGCCAAGCTGGCCGAGCAGTTCACCGCCACCGGCCTGACCGTCGAGCGCATCGAGTCGATGGCCTCGCCGGTGACGGGCCCGCTCGTGGTCGGGCGCGTGCTGAGCTACGTCGACGAACCCCAGAAGAACGGCAAGACCATCCGGTACTGCCGCGTCGACGTCGGTGACCACAACGACCCCGCCACCGACGAATACCCGGCCTCGCGCGGCATCGTGTGCGGCGCCCACAACTTCGCCGAGGGCGACCTCGTCGTCGTGTCGCTGCCGGGCACCGTGCTGCCGGGCAACTTCGAGATCACCGCCCGCAAGACCTACGGCCACGTCTCCGACGGCATGATCGTCTCGGAGCTCGAGCTCGGGCTGGGGGAGGACCACGACGGCATCATCGTGCTGCCCCCGGACACCGCCGGGCCGGGCACCCCGGCGCAGGACATCCTGTGGAGCGCCGACGAGGTGCTCGACATCGACGTGACGCCGGACCTCAGCTACTGCCTGTCACTGCGCGGGCTGGCGCGCGAGGCGGCGATCGCCAACGGCGTCTCGTTCGAGGACAAGTACCGCCAGCAGCTCCCGGAGCCCGTCGAGGGCGGCCACCCGCTGGTGCTGGAGTCAGACCGCTGCAGCGCGTTCGTGGCGCTGACCATCGAGGGCATCGACCCCACGGCGCCGTCGCCCGAGTGGATGGCCGACCGGCTGCGCGCTTCGGGCGTGCGCTCCATCTCGCTGGCCGTCGACGTGACCAACTACGTCATGCTCGAATCCGGCCAGCCGCTGCACGCCTACGACGCCGACAAGCTGCAGGGCCCCATCCGAGTGCGCCTCGCGCAGGAGGGTGAGCGCCTCACCACCCTGGACGGCCAGCAGCGCACGCTGAGCGCCGACGACCTGCTCATCACCGACGACTCCGGCCCCATCGGCATGGCCGGCGTCATGGGCGGCGAGGACACCGAGGTGTCGGAGACCACCACCCGGATCGTCCTGGAGGCGGCGCACTTCGAGCCCACCTCGGTGTCGCGCACGTTCCGCCGCCACGGCCTGCCGTCCGAGGCGTCGAAGCGCTTCGAACGCGGCGTCGACCCCCAGCTGCCCTACGCGGCCGCCAGGCGTGCCGCGAAGCTGCTGACGCAGCACGGCGGTGGGCAGGTCACGGCCGAGACGGTCGTCGGCTCCGCTCCCGCGCCGCACACCGTGTCGCTGCGCTGCGGCCTCATCTCCGACGTGCTGGGCACCCGCGTGGAGCAGGACGAGACCCTGCGCCTGCTGAAGGCGGCGGCGATCGACGTCACCGCGCTGGGAGACTCCCTCACCGTCACCGCCCCCAGCTGGCGGGGGGACTTGGTGGACCCGTACGACGTCGTCGAGGAGGTGGGTCGCCACGTCGGCTACGACCGGATCGGCATGACGCTGCCCGTCCCGCCCGTGACCCGCAGCCTCGACCCGGCCATCCGCGACCGCCGCGCCGCCATGCGTGCGGTCGCCGCGCTGGGCTTCACCGAGGTGCTCTCGCTGCCGTTCGTCTCCGGCGAGGAGCTCGACCAGCTGGGCATTGCGGAGGAGGACCCCCGCCGTCGCCTGGTGAAGCTGGCCAACCCGTTGTCCGAGACGCACGGCCATCTGCGCACCTCGCTGCTGCCGGGCCTGTTCGCGGCGGTCGCGCGCAACACCTCGCGCAGCCTGTCGGACCTCGCGCTGTTCGAGAAGGGCAAGGTCTTCTTCGACGGCGGCGAGCCCGCCGCGCCGCGCCTGGGCGTCGCCAGCCGGCCCACCGAGGAGGAGCTCGCCGCCCTCGACGCGGCCCTGCCCGCGCAGCCGGAGACCATGGCCGCCGTCGTGACCGGCAACTGGAAGGCCGCCGGCTGGGACGGCCCCGCCGTCGCGGCCGACTGGACCCACGTCGTCGCGTTCGCGGAGACGGCCGCTGCTGCGGTCGGCGTCGAGCTGGACCGTCGCAACGCCGAGGTGGCGCCGTGGCACCCCGGCCGATGCGCCGAGCTGTCGGTCAACGGCATCGTCATCGGCCACGCCGGTGAGCTGCACCCGAAGGTCATCGCGGCGTTCCGCCTGCCGGAGCGCACCTGCGCCGTCGAGTTCAACGCCGACCTGCTGCTGGGGCACGCCGTGCAGGGTGGCGAGATCGCCACGCTCTCGGCCTTCCCCATGGCCAAGGAGGACGTGGCGCTGATCGTCGACGCCGACGTGGCGTCGGTCGAGGTGGAGGAGGCGCTCGTGGAGGGCGCCGGTGACCTGCTCGAGTCGATCGCGCTGTTCGACGTCTACACCGGTGACCAGGTGGGCGAGGGCAAGAAGTCGCTGGCGTTCGCGCTGCGCTTCCGCGGTGACCGCACGCTGACCGACGCCGAGGCCGCCGAGGCCCGGCAGGCGGCGGTGAAGGTGGCCGTGGAGCGCTTCGGCGCGATCCAGCGCGCCTGACCCGGCACCCGGCACAGCGAAACGGGCCCTGCGGCGAATGCTCGCCGTGGGGCCCGTTCCCGTGTGAAGTTGAGGGCCGAACCGCAGAACGCCTCTCGGCGCGTGGCCGCTCGTAGCGGCTTAAAGTGGAGCCCGGGGTTACCGCGGCCCGGCATCTACCGAGTGTAACGGACTGAGCCCGGGGCTCAAGTCAGTTGACCCGCCCGCCACAACTTCGCCTCCACGGTGAACTCCTCGGCCAGGGTGGCGTACCCGACCGCACGGCGGGGGTGGTCGTCCGAGGGGGTCGCGAGCTCAGAGGCGCCGGCGGACATGACGCGACTGAACGCCGACGCCCGCTCCAGCGCGACGGCGAAGTCGCCGGTGAAGGCGCCCCGCAGGATCTGGTTTGCGAGCTCGACCACCTCGTGGGGCGTGGGCGCGTGCGGCGAGCCGGCGATCGCCTGGTTCACGCCGTCGACCTCCGCGCCGCGCTTGAAGATGCGGCCCGCGTCGTCGGGATTGCCGGCCACCGTGTGCCGCACGAGGTAGAGCCGCCACAGCGCGCCCGGCAGCGACTCCGGCGAGGCGTCGGCCCACAGCTCGGCCACGTCGTCGATCCCGTGCTCGTCGGCGTACGTGATCAGGCGATCGACGATGTGCGGGTCCGGCGCCGTGCGGACCCTGTGCAGCAGGGCAGCCGCGGTGTCGTGGGCGAGGCCGCCGAGTTCCGCGGGGTCGCCCGACCCCTGCAGTGCCTCGAGGACATCGCCGGGGCGTCTCACTGGCTTGTGGTACTCACGCATGCCCCCAGCGTATGCCGCCCAGTAGGGTGGGCGGGTGACATCTCCGGCCGGGCCGGACGGGAAAGGGGACTCGTGGCGCTGAGCAGGGCAGCCATCGTCGACGCGGGGTTGACCATCCTCGACGAGTACGGGCTGGGCGACCTCAGCATGCGCCGGGTCGCCGATGCGCTCGGCGTGCAGGCCGGTGCGCTCTACTACCACGTGCCCAACAAGCAGTCGCTGCTCGCGGCCATCGCCGACCAGATCCTCTCGTCGCTGCCCACGCTGCCAGAGCGTGTCACCTCCGACGACGGAGGCCCGGGGCGCGTCGAGGGCACGCAGCGCCACCTGACCAGTTGGGCCCACGACCTGCGCGCGGCCCTCCTGACGCACCGCGACGCGGCGGAGCTCGTCGCGTCCTCCCACGCGCTGGGCCTCGGCTCCGTCGACCCCACCGCCGAGGGCCGTGACCTCCTCGCCCGCACCGGGCACCCCGAGCCAGAAGCCACCGTCGCCGCGCTGCTCCACCTGGTGCTGGGACACGTCGTCGAGGAGCAGACGAGGGCGCAGATGCACGCGCTCGGAGTCGTCGAACACTTCGACCCGGCCCTGGCGGAGCGCCATTTCCGGGTCGGGGTGGCGACGTTCGTCCGGGGCGTCGCGGCAGTAGGGTAAGGGCCATGAACGGACAGCGACGTCGTTCCCGGCCAGCGCTCTGGATCGCGGTGGTCGGGCTCGTGTGTGCCCTCGCCGCCTGCACCGACACGGTCACCGTGAGCCCCTCCACGTATTCCGGCAAGCCGGATTCGCAGGCCCTGACGCTGCACGTCGACGCCTCGGCCGGTGACACCATCGCCGAGGCGAAGGTCGCCGAGGAGGACGACGAGCGCGTCGTGATCGAGGTCCTGCTCGACGAGAGCGAGCGCGAGAGCGACGACCCGGCCACGCTGGAGGCCACGGTGGCGTTGGACCGGGTGCTCGGCACGCGCGAGGTCGTCGACACCGAGGGCCGCGCCATCCCGCAGGCCTGAGTCACCCCCACCTCCGCGCGGTTCTTCCAATCCGCTAGTGTCAAACCCATGAGTGCTTACCCCGACGGCGACACCATCCGGGTCACCGGTCACGCCGAGGCCCTCGCCGTGGTGCAGGACCCCGAGACCTTCTCCAGCAAGGTGTCGAGGTTCCTGCAAGTGCCCAACGGCCTCGACGGCGAGGAGCACGCCGCCTTCAGGCGGGCGCTCGACCCCTACTTCAGCGACGAGCGCATGGCCGCGCTCGAGGGGCCCGTGCGCCAGGTGGCACGACGGGCCGTGGCGCAGGTGCCGATGGGTGAGCCGTTCGAGGTCGTCGAGGGACTGGGCGTCCAGTTCGCCGTCGACGCGATGCTGGTCTGGCTCGGCTGGTCCCAGGACCTCCGGCAGGAGCTCATCGACTGGGTGGGGGAGAACGCCAACGCCACCCGTTCGGGGGACCTCGAGCGCACCACGGAGGTGGCGCAGTGGTTCGACGACATCATCGGCCGCGTCGTCGACCCCCGGGCCGCGCACTTCAGCGACCCCGCCCGGGACGTCACCGACGAACTGATCCGCCAGGAGGTGGACGGCCGCCAGTTGACCCGCCCCGAGATCATCTCGATCCTGCGCAACTGGACCGGTGGTGACCTCGGGTCGCTGGCCCTGTGCGCCGGTGTCGTGCTCCACCAGATCGCAGCCAGCCCCGCCGTCGAGTCCGACGTCCGGGCGCGCCGCGCGGACCCTGCCGCGCTCGGGGCGGCCATCGACGAACTCCTGCGCATCGACGACCCGTTCGTCAGCAACCGGCGCGTCGCCACCCGGGACGGCAACGTGGGCGGCTGCCCCGTCGCGCACGGCCAGCGCCTCGTCGTCGACTGGACGGAGGCCAACCGGGACCCGGCGCGCTTCCCGAACCCGGACCGCTATGAACCGGAGGCCAACGCCGGCGGGAACCTGGTGTACGGCGCCGGCCCCCACGTGTGCCCGGGCCGCCCGCTGGCGACGCTCGAACTACGGATCCTGCTCGAGGAGGTCCTCGACGCCACGCAGGACCTGGCGCTGCCCGCTGACCAGCCGGGGGTGCGCGCCGAGCGCCCGCTCGGTGGGTGGTCCAGCAAGCCGCTGGTCTTCAGCTAGCCCGCCGGGTCGCCCCTGCGATCAGGAGCGCGACGATGGCCACCCCGATGGCCCCGTATGCCACGTACAGGGCGGGCTGCGTGAAGTCCAGGAACTCCCGCGTGCCACCCTCCACGATGCGCGTGCGGATGGCGGCGGCCAGGGAGTCGCCGCCCGGGAGGGACACGGCCTCGACGGAGGTGCGCCCGAACCACAGGCCCACCGCCGCCACGATCCCCGCCAACAGCAGCGCCACCCAGCGGCCGTGGCGGGAGCCGATGAGCAGCGCGATCACCGACAGGGCCGCCGCCCCCACGTACAGGAACGGCCAGTTCCGGGCCGCGCCCACGCCGTCGGCCACCGACTGCGTGACGGATTCGGACGGCTGGCCCAGCGGCAGGCGCACCTCCCCGAACTGCAGTTGCTGCACGTAGGGGTGCAGGCCCTCCGACGAGGCCTCCTGGAGCTTGGCCTTGCCCAGGTCGACGAACGGCGTGAGGTCGAACCAGATCGTGGGCGCCTCGAGGGTCTCGTCGTCGCGCACCTCGTCCAACGCGGCGACGTAGGCCACCCGCGAGCGGTTGATGGACTCGTTCCAGGCCCGCTGGACGCCGGGGTCCGCCAGGGCGGCGTCCACCGCCGTCGTGACCACCTGTGCGATCTGCTCGCCCACCAGCGGCAGCTCGCGCAGGTCTGCGGGCATCGCCTGCAACGCCTCGGCGCTCAAGGTGCTGGACAGTTCGGTGCCGACGCGGTCGTCGCCTGCGAGTGGGCCGACGATGCGCTGCAGCGGTGCCGGCGTGCGGGCCAACCGGTCCAGGAAGTGGGCGCCCATGCCGCCGAACCCCAGCGCCACGGCGACCAGCAGCAGCGTGAACGCGATGAACGAGCGCATGAAACCCATGCGGGCAAGCGTAGACCGCGCCCCGGACCGTTCCCGCGCGGATGAGACCGGTTCGCATATCTATTCGATGTATGGAATAGTTTCCGCCATGACGTATTCAGTGGCGGTGGCCGGGTGCACCGGCTACGCGGGCGGGGAACTGCTGAGGCTCCTCCTGCAACATCCGGACGTGACGATCGGCGCGCTCACGGGCAACTCCAGTGTGGGGGACAGCCTGGGCCTGCACCAGCCCCATCTCGCGCCCCTGGCCGACCGCATCGTGGTGCCCACCACCGCCGAGGAACTGGCCGGCCACGACGTCGTCTTCCTTGCGCTGCCGCACGGCACGTCCGCCGCGATCGCCGAACAGCTCGGTGACGACGTGCTGATCGTGGACGCGGGTGCGGACTTCCGGCTGAAGGAGGCCGGGCAGTGGGAGAAGTTCTACGGCTCGCCCCACGCCGGCACCTGGCCGTACGGATTGCCCGAACTCCCCGGGGCGCGTGCTGCCATCGCCGGCAGCAAGCGCGTCGCGGTCCCCGGCTGCTACCCGACGGCCACCACGCTCGCGCTGCTGCCAGCCGTCGCCGCAGGCCTGGTCGACGCGTCCCAGATCAGCGTCGTGGCGGCCTCGGGCCTCTCCGGCGCCGGGAAGTCGCTCAAGCCGAACCTGCTCGGTTCGGAGGCCATGGGCAACATGAGCCCCTATGGCGTCGGCGGGATGCACCGGCACACCCCGGAGATCGTGCAGAACCTCTCGGGCGTGACCGACGCCCCCGTCAACGTGAGCTTCACGCCGCTGCTGGCGCCCATGCCGCGCGGCATCCTGGCCACCTGCTCGGCGCCCGTCGCGGAGGGAGTGACCACTGCAGCGGCACGGGAGGCCTACGCGTCCCACTACGAGGGCGAGCCCTTCGTCGACCTGCTGCCCGAGGGCGTGTGGCCGCAGACCGCCGCCGTCGTCGGGTCCAACCGCGTCACCGTGCAGGTCGTGGTCGACGAGACGGCCGGGCGCCTGATCGCCATCTCCGCCATCGACAACCTCACCAAGGGCACCGCCGGCGGCGCCGTCCAGTCCATGAACCTGGCGCTCGGCCTGCCCGAGACCACCGGCCTCAGCGCGGTGGGGGTGGCGCCGTGAGCGTCACCCTCCCCAAGGGCTTCACCGCCGCCGGCACCACCGCCGGCCTGAAGCCGTCCGGAAAGCCGGATGTCGCCGTGGTGCACAACACCGGCCCGTCCGTGGCCGCTGGCGCCGTCTTCACCACCAACCGCGTGTTCGCGGCACCGGTCAAGTGGTCGCGGCAGGCGGTGGCCGACGGCCAACTGCAGGCCATCGTGCTGAACTCGGGCGGGGCCAACGCCTGCACCGGCGCGGCCGGCTACAAGGACTCCGCCGCCACCGCTGCCCGGGTCGCCGACAGGCTCGGCCTCATCATCGACAACGTCGCCGTGTGCTCCACCGGCCTCATCGGCGTCCGTCTGCCCATGGACAAGCTCCTGCCGGGTGTCGACGCCGCCTGCGCGGGCCTCAGCCCCGACGGGGGAGCGGACGCCGCGGCCGCGATCATGACCACCGACACCGTCCCCAAGCAGGCCGGCACCACCGTCGGCGAGTGGTCGATCGGTGGCATGGCCAAGGGTGCGGGCATGCTCGCGCCCGGCCTGGCCACCATGCTGGTGGTGCTCACCACCGACGCCGACCTCACGGCCCAGGAACTGGACGCGGCGCTGCGCGAGGCCACCCGGCTGACGTTCGACCGGGCGGATTCCGACGGCTGCATGTCCACCAACGACACCGTGACGCTCATGGCCTCCGGCGCGTCCGGTGTGCGGCCGGAGGCGGGGGCCTTCACCGCGGCCCTCGTCGACGTCTGCCAGGACCTGGCCCGCCAGCTCATCGCCGACGCGGAGGGCGCGCACCACGAGATCGCCATCGAGGTGACCGGCGCGGCCTCCGAGCGCGACGCCGAGACCGTGGGCCGCGAGATCGCGCGGTCCAACCTGTTCAAGTGCGCCATCTTCGGCGGTGACCCCAACTGGGGCCGCGTGCTGTCGGCCATCGGCGTCACCGACGCCGCGTTCGATGCCGACGACCTCGACGTCTCGTTCAACGGCGTGATGGTGTGCCGCGGCGGGCAGATCGGAGAGGACAGGGCGCTCGTCGACCTCTCCGGCCGTCACGTGCGCGTCACCGTGGACCTGCACGCGGGCCGCGCGTCGGCCACCATCCTCACCAACGACCTCACGTACGACTACGTGAAGGAGAACGCGGAGTACTCGACCTAGATGATGACCAGGACCCAGACCCACCAGCAGCCGGAACTCATCGCCAAGGCGGCCACCCTCATCGAGGCCCTGCCGTGGCTGGCCGAGTACGCCGGCAAGACCGTCGTGATCAAGTACGGCGGCAACGCCATGACCGACGAGAACCTGAAGCGTGCGTTCGCCGAGGACATCGTGTTCCTGCGCCGCGTCGGCGTGAAGCCCGTCGTCGTGCACGGCGGCGGCCCGCAGATCTCGTCGATGCTCGACAAGCTCGACATCGCCTCGGAGTTCCGCGGGGGCCTGCGCGTCACCACGCCGGAGGCGATGGACGTCGTCCGGATGGTGCTCGTCGGGCAGGTGGGCCGGGAGCTGGTGAACCTGATCAACCAGCACGGCCCGTTCGCCGTCGGCATGTCCGGCGAGGACGGTGGCCTCTTCACCGCGAAGCGCCGCGGGCTGGTCGTCGACGACGAGGAGATCGACCTGGGGCTGGTGGGCGACGTCGAGGCGGTGGACCCTGCCGCCATCAACGACCTCATCGACGCCGGCCGGATCCCCGTCGTGGCGACCGTGGCACCCGATGCCGACGGCCAGGTCCACAACGTCAACGGCGACACCGCCGCCGCCGCGCTGGCCGTCGCGCTGGGCGCCAAGCGCCTCGTGATGCTCACCAACGTCGCGGGCGTCTACGCCAACTACCCCGACGAGTCCTCGATCATCACCCAGATCACCACAGACGAGGTGCGCGGCATGCTGCCCAGCCTCGACGCGGGCATGATCCCGAAGATGGAGGCCTGCGTGCGGGCCGTCGACGGTGGGGTCACCTCCGCGACCGTGCTCGACGGCCGCGTCCCGCACTGCCTGCTGCTCGAGATCTTCACCGACGAGGGCGTCGGCACCATGGTCACCAACCCACTCCCGGAGGGACGCAACTGATGACGCAACAAGAGCTCCAGGCGCGGTACGGCGCGGTCATGATGAACGCCTTCGGCGCCCCCAAGCGTGTCTTCGAGCGCGGCGAGGGCGTGCACCTGTGGGACGCCGACGGCAAGCAGTACCTCGACCTGCTCTCGGGGCTGGCCGTCAACGCACTCGGCCACGCCCACCCCGGAGTGACCGAGGCGATCACGGCGCAGCTGGGCCGCCTGGGCCACGTGTCGAACTTCTTCGCCAGCGAGCCGCAGGTCCGGCTCGCCGAGCGGTTGGCCGCCCTGGTCGGCGACCCCGCGGCCAAGGTGTTCTTCACCAACTCGGGCACCGAGGCCAACGAGGCCGCGTTCAAGCTGACGCGCCTCACCGGGCGCACGCGGATCGTCGCCATGGAGGGCGCCTTCCACGGCCGCACCATGGGGGCGCTGGCCATCACCGCCAACGCCAAGTACCGCGAGCCGTTCGCCCCGTTGCCGGGCGAGGTCACGTTCGTGCCGTACGGCGACGTCGACGCGCTCCGCTCCGCGGTCGACGACACGGTGGCCGCCGTCGTCGTCGAGGCGGTGCAGGGCGAGAACGGCGTGGTGCCGGCGCCGGAGGGATACCTCGCCGAGGTGCGCGAGGTCACGCGGGCGCACGGCGCGCTGATGTGGGTCGACGAGGTGCAGACCGGGCTCGGGCGGTGCGGGGAGTACCTCGCGCACCTGACGGAGTCCCAGGTCGCCGACCTCATCACCTTCGCCAAGGGCCTCGGCAACGGGTTCCCGATCGGCGCCTGCGTCGCCACCGGCGCTGCGGCCGACCTCCTGCACCCGGGCCAGCACGGCACCACGTTCGGCGGCAACCCGGTGGCGGCGGCCGCCGGCAACGCGGTCCTCGACGCACTCGAGGGCGGCGTGCTCGACGACGCGCGACGCACCGGCGCCTGGCTGGCCGACGCCGTCCGGGCGCTCGACCACCCCGTCGTCAGCGAGGTGCGGGGCCGGGGCATGCTGCTGGGCGTCGTCCTCACGCACGACGCCGCGGCTGGGATCGCCGACGCCGCACTGGAGTCGGGCTTCGTCATCAACGCCCCGCGGCCCAACGTGCTGCGCCTCGCGCCGCCGCTGATCGCGACGCCGGCAGACCTGCAGCCCTTCCTCGACGCGTTCCCGTCGCTGGTCGAAGCCGCGGAGACCTCCTCGCGTGCCTAAGTTGACGCGTGCCGGCCGGCTCGCCACGCTGCGCCAGTTGCTCGCCGAGGCGCGCTACACGTCGCAGGGCGAGCTGATCGACGCGCTGGCTGAGCAGGACATCGTGGTGAGCCAGCCCACGCTGAGCAAGGACCTCCTCGAGCTGGGCGCCGTGCGCCAGCGCGCCGTCGGCGGTGCCCTCGTGTACGCGGCGGCGGCCGAGGAGGGTGAGGATGCCGTGCTCGAGAAGCTGGCGCGGCTGTGCGCCGAACTGCTGCAGTCGATCCGCCATGCGGGCACCCAGATCCTCGTGAAGACGCCGCCCGGTGCGGCGCAGTACTTCGCCTCCTACCTCGACCTCGCCGGCCTCCCCGGCGTGTTGGGTACGATCGCCGGCGACGACACCGTGCTGGTGATCGCCACCGACCCGGAGGCCGCCAACCGAACGGTCGGGACCATCGAAGACATGACCCGTACCGGCAAACCAGCAAAGGAAGATTCGTGAGCACTGATCAGGGACGACTCTGGGGCGGCCGATTCGAGGGTGGGCCCGCCGACGCGATGTTCGCGCTGAGCAAGTCGACCCAGTTCGACTGGCGGCTCGCGCTGCACGACATCGCCGGCTCCCGCGCCCACGCGAAGGCGCTGCGGGCGGCGGGGCTCCTGACCGACGGCCAGGCTGCGGCCATGGACGAGGGCCTTGCGGAGTTGGCGCGTCGCGTCGAGGCGGGGGAGTTGCTGCCGGCCGACAGCGACGAGGACGTCCACGGTGCGCTCGAACGCGGCCTCAAGGACATCGTCGGGCCGGACCTGGGTGGCCGCATCCGCGCCGGACGCTCGCGCAACGACCAGATCGCCACCCTGATCCGGTCCTACCTGCGCGAGGAGATCCGCCTCATCGCGCAGGACGTCGACGGCGTGCTCACCGCGCTGGCCAGCCAGGCGGAGAAGTACCTGGGCGCCGTCATGCCCGGCCGCACCCACCTGCAGTCGGCGCAGCCCATCCTGCTCAGCCACCACCTCCTGGCGCACGCCTGGCCGCTGGTGCGTGACGTGCAGCGCCTCCACGACCTCGACGAGCGGCTCGCGGTCAGCCCCTACGGCTCCGCCGCACTGGCGGGCACTTCGCTGGGGCTGAGCCCCGAGCTCGTGGCGGCGGATCTGGGCTTCGCCTCGTCGGTGCCCAACTCGATCGACGGCACCGCGTCCCGCGACCTCATCGCCGAGGCTGCGTTCGTGCTGGCCCAGATCGGCGTGGACCTGTCGCGCCTGTCCGAGGACGTCATCTTGTGGTGCACCGCCGAGTTCGGCTTCGCGACGCTCGACGACGCGTGGTCCACCGGCAGCTCGATCATGCCGCAGAAGAAGAACCCCGACGTCGCCGAACTGGCCCGCGGCAAGGCCGGCCGCCTCATCGGCAACCTCACGGGCCTCATGGCCACGCTCAAGGGCCTGCCGCTGGCCTACAACCGTGACCTCCAGGAGGACAAGGAGCCGATCTTCGACGGCATCGACCAGTTGCACGTGCTGATCCCCGCCGTCGCCGGCATGGTCGGCACGCTGACGTTCCACCCGGAACGCATGGCCGAAGTCGCCCCGAAGGGATTCTCGCTGGCCACCGACGTGGCAGACCACCTGGTGCGCAGCGGCGTGCCGTTCGCCGTGGCGCACGAAGTCGCCGGCGAGACCGTGCGCTACTGCGAGGCGAAGGGCATCACGCTGCAGGACCTCGAGGCGGCGGACCTGCCGGAGATCTCCGAGCACCTCGACGGTGGAGTGCTCGACGTGCTGACCGTCGAGGGGTCTGTCGCCTCCCGCGATGGCCGGGGCGGCACCGCCCCCGTGCGCGTGACCGAACAGCTCGCGGAGCTCCGCGCCGCCCAGGCGTCGCTCGCCGGCTTCTGACCAGACACCTGGCCCTCGGCCCGGCCCGTGCCACGTCGAAAGCGGCTGGTTCCGCAGGGTCTGATGGGGGCCCTCCCCGCCCATGCCGAAGACCGGTCCCTGAGCCGGGCGCAGCGCCCGGTCGAAGGGCCCTGGGCTTCCTGGGTTGCTGCTGTTGCGCCGGTCTTCGACAACGCCCGCCTAACCCTGTCGGGCCCCCATCAGCCCCTGCTCAAGGCCCGGCCCCGTCTGGGGTCCGGGCCGATCCCGTGCTCGCCGTGGGTTGCCGGAGCGTCCGGCGACGGGGTACCGATCTGTTGCTCGCCGGGTCCGGGCAACGGCTACCTGGGTGCGGGTCGGGTCCGCCTCACGCACTTGCATCCCCCGCCACCGGCCACTCCTGTGAGCTGACGGTCGTCCGCGCAGGGGTCGCAGGTTGAGCCTGCCACGCCCACGGGGCCGTTGAACCTCCACTAACCTGAGCCCAACGCCGTCGGAGGAGCAGCAATGGCGCGTCTCAGTGTGGACCAGGTCATCACCACCCTCCTCGACGACGGCTCCGTCCGGCCGTGGCACGAGCGTGTCCCTGACCCACCGGTCGTCGAGCAGTACCGCCCCGAGCTGGAGGCGGCGCGGGCCAGGACCGGCCGGGACGAGTCGGTCGTCGCCTGCGAGGGGACCATCAACGGACGGCGGGTCGCGCTCGTGGCCGGCGACCCCGCGTTCCTGGGCGGGTCCATCGGAGTCGCGGCCGGCGAGATCCTCACCCGCGCGATCGAGCGTGCGACCGCGGAACGGCTTCCCATCGTCGCCCTCCCCGTGGGTGGCGGCACTCGGATGCAGGAGGGCACCGTCGCGTTCCTCCAGATGGTCAAGATCACCGGCGCCGTCATGGCGCACAAGGACGAGCACCTCCCATACCTCGTCTACCTTCGCAACCCGACGATGGGCGGCGTCTTCGCGTCCTGGGGTTCGCTCGGCCACGTGACGCTCGCCGAACCGGGCGCCCTCGTCGGCTTCCTCGGGCCGCGGGTCTACGAGGCGCTGTACGGCGCGCCGTTCCCGGCGGGGGTGCAGCTCTCGGACAACCTCGCGGAGCGCGGGGTGATCGACGCGGTGTGCGACGTCTCCGAGGTGGCCGGGGCGTTCGACCGGCTGCTGACCGTCGTCGGCCAGCGGGTCGCGTCCATCCCGGCGGCCCCACCCGGCACGTTCGACCTGCCCGACGTCCCCGCCTGGGAGTCGGTGGCCCGCACGCGCCGCGACGACAGGCCCGGCCTGCGGGACCTGCTCGAGGTCGCCGCCTCCGACGTCACCATGCTCAACGGCACGGGCGACGGCGAATCCCACCCCGGCTCCGTGCTGGCGCTGGCGCGGTGGGACGACGCGCCCTGCGTCATCGTGGGCCAGGACCGCCACGACCAGGGCCGGCCACTGGACCCGGCCGCGCTCCGCGAGGTCCGACGGGGCATCAGGCTCGCCCGCGAACTCAAGCTGCCCCTGATCTCGGTCATCGACACCCCGGGGGCCGCGCTGTCGAAGGAAGCGGAGGAACGGGGCCTGGCGTCCGAGATCGCCCGCACCCTGAGCGAACTGCTCACCCTGCCCAGTCCCACGGTGAGCCTGCTGATGGGGCAGGGGACGGGCGGCATCGCGCTTGCATTGACTCCAGCAGACCGAGTGGTGGCCGCGCAGCACGCGTGGCTCGCCCCGTTGCCGCCGGAGGGTGCCTCCGCGATCGTCCATCGTGACGTCGAGCATGCTGCGGAGATGGCCAGGGCGCAGGGCGTGCGCGCGGCCGACCTCGTGGCTGCCGGCATCGTCGACCTCGTCATCGAGGAGCCGGACGACCCGGCGGCCGACCGCGAGGAGTTCTGCCGCCGGCTGGGCCGCGCACTGCACGACGAGGTCGCCCGGGCCGTGACCATGCCCGGCCGTGACCGCCGCGCGATCCGCCGTCGCCGGTACCGGAGGCTCGGCAACCCCGGGGCCTGACGCTACGATGGCCCACGTGAATGCACTACTTGACGACCTGCGTTGGCGTGGGCTGATCGCCCACTCGACAGATCCGGAGGCGCTCGCGGCGCACCTGGACGCGGGGCCGGTCAAGTTCTATATCGGCTTCGACCCCACGGCGCAGAGCGTGCACACCGGCAACCTGGTGCAGGCGCTGCTGGCCCGCCGCCTACAGGACGCCGGCCACCAGCCGTTCATGCTGGTCGGTGGTGCCACGGGCCTCATCGGTGACCCGAAGGAGTCCGGGGAGCGCGTGATGAACTCCGTGGAGCTCGTGCACGAGTGGGTCGAGAAGATCCGTGCGCAGGTGGGACGCTACGTCAGCTTCGAGGGCCCCAACGCGGCCACGATGGTCAACAACTACGACTGGACCAGCACCATGTCGGTGCTGGACTTCCTCCGCGACGTCGGCAAGCACTTCCCGGTCAACCGGATGCTGGCCCGAGACGTGGTGGCCCGGCGCCTCGAGTCGGGCATCTCCTACACCGAGTTCTCCTACGTGTTGCTGCAGTCGATGGACTTCCGCGAGCTGTATCGGCGCCACGGCGTCACGATGCAGACCGGCGGCTCGGACCAGTGGGGCAACCTCACCGCCGGCGTCGAACTCATCCGCCGGTCGGACCAGGGCAAGGCCCATGCCATGGCCACGCCCCTGCTGACCAAGGCCGACGGCACCAAGTTCGGCAAGACCGAGTCCGGCACCGTCTGGCTCGACGCCGAACTCACCAGCCCGTACGCCTTCCACCAGTTCTTCCTGAACGCGGAGGACTCGAAGGTGGTCGACTACCTCAAGGTGTTCTCGTTCCGCTCCAGGGAGGAGATCGAGGCCCTGGCGCAGGGCGTCGTCGACGCGCCGTTCAAGCGTGAGGCGCAGCGCGCGCTGGCAGACGACGTCACGGACATCGTGCACGGCGTGGCGGAGCGTCAGGCCGCGGTCGCGGCAGGTGCCGCGCTCTTCGGCCGGGGCGAACTGGGGGAGTTGTCGCCCGAGACGCTCTCCAGCGTCGCGGCGGAGGTCGGGGGCGGTGAGCTGGCGCCGGGGTCGACGATCGTCGATGCGATGGTCGCGGCGGGTGTCTCGAGGTCCAAGGGTGAGGCGCGCCGCACCATCGGCGAGGGCGGGGCCTACGTGAACAACGAGAAGGTCGAGGACCCCGACCTGGTGCTCGACGGCGAACGCCTGCTGCACGGCCGGTTCGCCGTCGTCCGGCGCGGCCGCAAGACGGTGGGCATCGCCCGGCTCGGATCCTGAGCCGCCATCCGGGCGCTGCCCCGTCAGCGCTCGGACAGGCCGTCGGCGCCGAGGGCGTACACCACCGCGCGCGTCCGCTCTGCAGAGCGGCGCAGCTCCGCGGCCAACGGCGTGCCCTTGGCGAGTTCGTCAGGGATGAGGTGGACCCGCGCGGGCCTGCTGCCAGACTTCCTGGTGATCATGGTCGGCGCGTACTCGGCCGCAGTGGCCTCGAAGCGTCCGTCGGCCTGCTCGGTGAACGTGAACTGGGCCAGCAGCCCGTCGTAGGTGTACGGCTGGCCCGGGCCGCTGGCCGCGATGAGGTTGCCGGCCCCGAACACCACCCACGTGCCGTTGACCCGGGTGATCGGTTGCACGACGTGCGCGTGCTGGCCGAAGACGAGGTCGACCTCACCCGCCGCCGTCACGGCGTCGGCGAAGGCCGCCTGCTCCGGCGTCACGTCCGAGGAGTACTCCCCTCCTGCGTGCATGTGCACCACGACGATGTCGGCGCCCGCCGCCCTGGCTGCGGCCGCCTGGGCGACGGCCGCCCCTGCGTCGAGGAGGTCGACGGACCAGGGCTTGCCCTCGGGCTTCGGGAGGCCGTTGAGTCCGTAGGTCTGGCTGATCACCGCGACCCTGACGCCGGCTGCAGTGGTGAAGAGCACGGGATGCGATGCCTCCTCGGCGCTCGCGTGGGTCCCTGCCGTGAGGATGCCTGCGGTCCTGTGGACCTCGATCGTGCGGACGAGTCCGTCCCAGCCGGCGTCCAAGGCGTGGTTCGAGGCCGTCGTGCACAGATCCCACCCGGTCGCCTTGATGGCGGGGGCGATCTCCTGGGGGACGGCGAACAGGGGGTAGTTGCGGTAGGGGCCGCCCGGTGGGGCGAACGGAACCTCGGAATGGCAGATCGCCAGGTCCGCCGCCGAGACGTAGGCAGCGACGGAGGAGAGCTGCGGCGCGAAGTCCATCCCCGCGTCCCCGGCTGCCCGGGCGTCGAGCTCGGCGCTGTGCCACAAGCTGTTGTGCCACAGGAGGTCGCCGCTCACGTTGATGGTGACGCTCCGCAGCGGAGTCGGTGTCGGGGGCGAGGGGGGTAGGGGCGTCGCCGTACGCGTCGGGGGTGCGGGGACGGTTGCGGTCGTGGCGGGCGCCGGGGCGGTGACGGGGTTGGCCCCGCCCGAAGCACCGCCACAGGCGGTGAGCAACACGGCGACCACGGCCGCCAGCGACGAAGTGACTCGCATGCCCCCACTGTAGGAAGTGCCGTCGAGTACCCGGGAGGCGGGTCCTCCTCGACGATTTGCCCGCCCAGCGCCAGCCGTGTAAGGTTCCTTGAGCTTCGAGGTGCACCGCACTGGGATCAGGACGGACCCGAGGCCACCACCCACCAACTCACCACCACGGACGAGTGTGCGTTCAGAAGAACCCGCTCAAGGTCTGGGAGATGAGCGCGGGCCCACGACACGGTGATTTGCCGGGTCACGGGTGATCGGGTAGTGTACAGCAGGCCCACTCCGGTGGGACACCAGCACTCAACAGCGGTCGGCCTCCAGGCGGTCAGTTTGACAGCCGAGAGGGAAGTCGAGTAGCCTAGGGAACCGCGAAAGCGGCTCCCTCCGAGCAAAACCCCCAGTCACATGGGATTTGCTCAAGCTACTGAGGCTCCTGGTCAACATCGAGATGATTTGACAGGCCGAGCGCCAGTAAGTAAAGTTGGACGAGCCGCTCAGCGGCAAAACCAAACATCAACCGCACGAGCTGAACGCGGCCCGGATTTGACCGGCCGGCAGCAAGCGAGTAAGGTTGATCGAGTTGCCCCAAGCGGAAATCGCTCTGAATGGAGTGGTGGATGTGCGGGTCGCACCCGAAACTTGAGAACTCAACAGTGTGCTTTAAGTCAATGCCAAATA
>NZ_BAABLV010000011.1:0-11025 GCF_039544535.1 Tessaracoccus lubricantis | reverse complement strand
ACACACCTAACCGGAGGTTTCTACCCGAGGCAACGACCCCGCACAAGCGGAGGTTTCTGATGAGTCAACTCGCGTCCTTGACACCCGGGTCCGCAGCGCTGAGGATCTGGCGCAGATCACTGATGCCTCCGTCCTCGCGGAGATCGGCCACCACGATAAGCCTGTTGCAGGCCGGGCGGCTGGGAACGACGGCGTCCAGTGGGCCAGCGCTGAGTCTTACCGCAAGCTCCGCACCAGCATCGGCTTCGTCGGCCTCGGTGGCGAGCGCCGCTCCTCCATGGTCATCACGTCGTCTGTGGAGGGGGAGGGCAAGACGGAGACAGCGACCAACCTCGCCCGAGTCTTGGCTCTGGCTGGGGAGCGCGTCCTCTTGATTGACGCCGATTTTCGCCGCCCTCAGGTGGGCGAGCGGCTGCGGCTGGACAGCGAACTGGGCCTCTCTGATGTTCTTACTGGACGCGGTTCACTTCAAGACCTCGTCATCGATGTTGCTCCTGGCTACTTATCCGTTCTCCCTGCGGGGACGATTCCTCCGAACCCGTCCGAACTGCTCGGCTCGGAGGCTATGGGCCACCTCCTCTCGACCGTGGAGCGGCAGTACGACTACGTGCTCCTCGATGCACCGCCCCTGCTTCCGGTCACCGACGCTGTTGTTTTGGCGGCCGAGGCAGGCGGGGCTGTGGTGGTGTCACGCTCGGGGACGGTCAGACGCCAGCAACTCGCCGCGGCCCTGGACGTCCTGGAGTCCGCCGACGCCACCTTGTTGGGCGTGGTCCTAAACGACGTGCCCGCTTCTCACTCAGACACGTACGGGTACTACTACACCGCTAAGAAGCCTGTGTCCGTCTGAGCTGTGCCGTCACAACGAGACCCCGATTGGAAAGCCCGCCGCACTTGGGCTTATGATGGTTCGGGCCCAAGTTCTTGGGGGTCGTCCAACCCGGTGGCCTGTCTGCCTTCCTGAGAACGTGCAAATAGAGGTCGCAAGCATCCACGAGGGGGACAACTTAAGTGACAGCGGCAGCAACTAACAACCAACGTCCAATCGCAGGATCGGTCGTCGCGATTACGGGTGGCACCGGATCCTTCGGGTCGACGATGGCTCGTTCCCTTCTGGAACGCAACGTCGAACGGATTCACATCTTCAGCCGCGATGAAGCCAAACAAGACGACATGCGCCGTCGGCTCAACGATGAGCGAGTTCGGTTCTTCCTTGGAGACGTGCGCGACGAAAGCAGCATCGTTCCGGCGATGAGGGGAGTCGACTATGTCTTCCACGCCGCCGCGCTGAAGCAGGTTCCTTCGTGCGAGTTCTTCCCACAACAGGCCGTGTTGACCAACGTCAACGGCAGCCACAACGTTATCCGTGCCGCCTCTAACGCGGGGGTTCGTTCCTTGGTGTGCCTGAGCACGGACAAGGCGGTCTATCCGGTGAACGCCATGGGTATGTCCAAGGCGCTGATGGAGAAGACGGCTCAGGCTTTTGCCCGTAACTTCTCCGAGTCAGGCATGGCGGTGTCGGTCACGAGGTACGGCAACGTGATGTACTCCCGCGGATCTGTGATTCCGCTGTTCGTACGCCAGTTGCAGGATGGCAAGCCACTGACCCTGACCGAGCCTTCCATGACTCGGTTCTTGATGTCACTCGGGGACTCCGTGGACCTTGTAGACCACGCGTTTACCAACGCTGCGCCGGGTGATCTGTTCATCAAGAAGGCACCCGCCTCTACCGTTGAGACCTTGGCCCGCGCAGTCGCCAGTCTGTTTGGGATCGATGATCCGGACATCCGGGTTATCGGTATTCGCCACGGCGAGAAGATGCACGAAACGCTCCTCAGCCGTGAGGAGATTGTGAAGGCGAGCGATGAGGGCGAGTACTTCCGTGTTCCTCTGGACGCCCGCTCGCTTCAGTACGAGCTGTACTTCGACGAGGGCGAAACGGCGATCTCGCGGAGTGAGGACTACACCTCGGCGAACACCTATCAACTCAACATTGAAGAGACGAAGGAACTCCTCATGCGGCTCCCGGAGGTCCGACAGCTCGTAGGAGAGCGCTGAGATGCCAACGCAGGATGATCAGGGCCGCGAGGGCGCCATCGCCATGACGGGCGGAGGAGGCTTCCTTGGCTGGCACACCAGGGCGGCCATTCACGCCAGCGGCAAGAAGTCCACTCCGGTCGCGGTGGGAGCTCAGTTCGATGTGGATACGGCCGTGGCTACGCTTGATGGAGCGGCGCGCCTCATCCACATCGCCGGGGTGAATCGCGCTTCTGACGATGAGGTTCGGGACGGCAACGTGACGTTCGCCAGCCAGATGGCTGAAGCTCTGGAGCGAGCAGAGAATCCTCCGCCTGTTGTGGTCTTCGCTAACTCCACCCAAGCGGGGAACGGCTCTGCGTACGGTTCCTCCAAAGAGGCCGCAGCGGACATCCTGGGAGCTGTGGCTGGGGATCTCGGCCTCAAGTTCTTGGACGTAAAGCTGCCGAATCTCTTCGGTGAGCACGGGAGACCGTTCTACAACGCCGTCACGTCTACCTTTTGCCACATTTTGGCCGAAGGTGGCCGGCCAGAGGTCGTGGACGATAAGGAACTCGCGTTGCTCCACGCGCAGAATGCCGCCGATCTCCTCACTGGGGAAGTGAGCACCAGCCACCAGTCCTCCCTGGAGGAGAACATTCTCGTTTCGGAACTCCTCGGCCACCTCACGCGATTCTCGGAGGCGTATTCGTCCGGGTCGATCCCCGACGTCAGCGAGCCGTTCCAGCGGGATCTTTTCAATACCTACCGCTCATACGCGTTCTCGGTCAGGCCTGCTATCGCGCTGACGAAGAATTCCGATCCCAGGGGCTCCTTCTTCGAAATCATCCGCTGCCGGGGTGGCGAGAGCCAGTCGTCCTTCTCAACCACCGCCCCGGGCATCAGCCGAGGCGATCATTACCACCGCAGGAAGATTGAGCGCTTCACGGTGCTGGCGGGCGAGGCCACCATCGCTGTCCGAAAGATCTTCACTGATGAGGTTCAAGAGTTCCGCGTCACGGGAGATCTGCCCATGTCGATCGACATGCCCACGCTGTGGCCTCACAAGATCACGAACACAGGGGACGACACCTTGTTCACCTCGTTCTGGGCGAATGAACTTTATGATGACGCTCAACCCGACACAGTGAAGGAGTTGGTTTGAGATGGCAGGCCGTTTGAAGGTCATGACGGTGGTTGGGACACGCCCCGAGATCATTCGTATGTCAAGGATCATCGCCGCCTTTGAGGAACACACTGATCATGTCTTGGTGCACACGGGCCAGAACTACGACTATGAATTGAACGAAATCTTCTTTGAGGACCTGGAGATGCGTCGCCCCGATCATTTCCTCGAGGCCGACACCAGTTCGCTCGGTTCCGTCCTCGGAGACGTGCTCCGAGGCACGGAACGCGTCCTGATCGAAGTGAAGCCCGACGCGATGGTGGTGCTAGGCGACACCAACTCCTGCATTTCTGCGCTGATGGCGAGACGTATGAAGGTGCCGGTCTACCACCTCGAGGCTGGGAACCGTTCGTTTGACTCGAACGTGCCTGAGGAGATTAACCGGCACCTCGTGGACCACGTGGCGGACTACAACCTCGTCTACACCGAGCACTCTCGGCGCAACCTGTTGGCCGAGGGGCTGCACCCTTCTCGCGTGATCCACATGGGATCGCCGATGCGGGAGGTCCTCGACCACTACGCGCAGCGAATCGCGGACTCCGATGTCCTGGAGCGCTTGGGCCTGCAGGAGCACCAGTACCTCGTTGCTTCAGTCCACCGTGAGGAGAACGTGGACTCCCCGGAGCGACTCGCGTCACTATTGGACTCCCTAGCTGCGGTCGCAGCCGATCAGCAGGTGCCAATGCTGGTCTCAACCCACCCCCGCACCCGTAACAGGATTGAGCAGCACGGGCTCGAGGCCGGAGGGGACGTCATCTTGCACAAGCCGCTCGGCTTCCGCGACTACGTGCGTCTCCAGAAATCTGCACGCTGCGTGCTTTCCGATTCAGGCACGATCTCGGAGGAATCAACGATGTTGGGGTTCCCGGCAGTGACAGTGAGGGATGCAATTGAGCGGCCGGAGGCCATCGACACCGGGGGAATCATCACGACTGGACTGTCGGCAAACGACGTCGTCGACGCGGTCCGTATCACGATCACGCAGCATCACGCGATCGGTGCCTCACGGACGCCCAAGGACTACCAGGTCTTGGACTCCTCACGGCGGGTGCTAAATTTGATCAGGTCAACGGCGAGCAATCATCACATGCGCTCAGGGATCCGTCATGGGGGTGGTCTCCTCCGAGATGCCGATGGTCGTCGAACATCGTCGCCGGAGTAACCATCGAATGAGAATCACCGTTGTCAATGTCGCTGCTGATTCCGGGGGTGCACTATCGGTTTTGAAGGATTTTCATGCGGCCGTTGAACTCGACGCCGCGAATGAGTGGACCTTCCTGTTGAGCACGCCTGCTCTGCGATCATCATCGAACATCTCTGTGATGCGGTTTCCGTGGATCAAGAAGAGTCTGCCGCATCGGCTATGGTTCGAATACGTGACGGCCCCCAGAGTCATTCGAGCTCTAAACCCAGATGTGGTGCTCTCTCTCCAAAACGTTGTCGTGCCCAGACTTGCCAACAAACAAGTTGTCTACCTGCATCAGTCTCTTCCATTCTCCAGATTCACCTTTGATCCCCGCAAGTCCTTGAGGATGTGGTTCTACCAGAAGTCGATCTCACAGCGGATCCGGCGCAACCTGCACAAGGCTGATCGTGTGATTGTTCAAGCGACCTGGATGAAGGAGGCGGTTGTGAAACACTGCAGTCTCCCTTCCAGCAAGATAGCGGTTGTGCGCCCGTCCGCCACACCTTCCGATGCGGACCCTTACGAAGCAAGCCCCAAGAATCGCCGCCGCTTCTTCTATCCCGCATCAGATCTAGAATACAAGAACCACGCTGTGATCCACTCGGCAGTGGATCAGCTCAATCGCGCAGGAATAGAGAACTTCGAGGTTCTTTTAACCATATCTGAACGGGACGCCATCCGCGAGGCCGCAAACACTTCCGGCTGCATTCGCTACGTCGGACGGATGGACCTCCCCGCTGTTCAACAGCAGTACGCGAGCGCAGTCCTCATATTCCCCTCAATTGTGGAGACGGTCGGTCTCCCTCTACTGGAGGCGAGGCAAGCATGCACATTTGTTATCGCCTCGGACCTAGCCTACGCCCGAGAGGCACTGGGTGATTACCGCAATGCGTTCTACTTTCAGCCAACTGCTGCTGATCAACTCGCGGAGCTCATGGCTGCTATCATGACGGGCGAACTTCCGCATTATCCAGATTCTAGTCGAGTGGACGATGTAAATGATTCATGGACAGAGCTCATCGAGATAGTGCTCGGAGCAGCGTCGTGAACGAAGGAGTCATGGACCCGAGCTTCGATGGTCGCCCATCAAGGCGCTTGAAGGTGCTCTTTACTGTGAACATCGCGTCGCCTTATCGCGTGGATTTCTTCAATGAGTTGGGGAGGTTCTGCGACTTGACAGTACTATTTGAGCGCAAGATCGCTACGGACCGCGACGTGGCATGGCGGGCCGATAATGCCCGTACGTTCAAAGCCGTCCACCTCAGCGGATTGCGAACTGCAAGCGACAAGGCCCTCTGTCCTGGGGTCGTCAAGTACCTGCTTGATCCGAGCTTTGATGTCATCGTAATCGGGGGGTATGGCACTCCATCAGGCATGCTCAGTGTGGGGTTTCTTCGCCTGTTAGGGCGACCATATGTCCTCAATATTGACGGAGGGTTTCCTAAGCAGGATGCGCCAATCATAGGACGACTGAAAAGAGTGCTCATCGGTGGGGCCTCCTTCTATCTGAGTCCGAGTCTTGGTGCGTCAGACTACCTCATGCACTACGGGGTTCCCTCTTCTGCGATTCATCAATATCCCTTCGCCTCGGTGAGTGAGAGGAACCTTGCAAAGCGACCGCCTAATGCAGAGGAGAAACAACGACTGCGCGATCGACTGGGAATCGAAGAGCGGCTGTGTGTTCTTGCAGTGGGTCAGTACATCCATCGGAAGGGCTTTGATCTCCTAATCCGTGCGGCCGGCAGGCTAGGCAATGAGGTTGGAGTATACATCGTAGGGGGATCCCCCACTGAGTTCTACCTGAATCTCAGTGATCGTACCTCTGCGACCAATGTCAAGTTCGTTGACTTCCGGGACAGTCGATCTCTGCAAGCGTACTATCAAGCGGCTGATGTGCTGGCGATGCCCACACGATACGACGTTTGGGGGTTGGTAGTCGGAGAGGCGATGGCACAGGCTCTACCAGTGGTCTCTTCCAATCGATGCGGGGCAGCGTTAGAGATGATCACCAATGGTGCGAACGGGCTGATTATCCCGTCCGAAAGCGTTGAACTCCTGGCTGAAGCACTAGATAGAACTATAGGCTCCAGCCTCGAGACGCGGCAAGCGATGGCTGAATCGGCACTCGCCACAGCGCGGCGCTTCACGATCGAGAGAATGGCGAGCGAGCACCTAGTCCTGTTTCATCGGATTGTCCAGAACCGATCCAAATGCTGGTCATGATGAGCGTTTTTCGGGATTGGTGCAAGGGAGCGTCCAGGCCTCCTCGTCGAGTTCTTATCGTTGAGACATCAGCGGGAGGGCATCGGTTAGTATATGTCAGGTTGCTGCTCGAAGAGGCCGCCGAGAGACACATTTCAGTAGTCTTCGCCACAAGTGAGGAAGTTGTGTCGGATGCGCGTTTCGCGAAGCATATTGCTCCAGTGTTGCGTGAGGCCGAGGTTCGCCTGATACAGTCACAGCTCTCGGTCAGAGCCCTGCAGAGAATTGCGAGGGATGCGTCTTGTGACCTTGTTGTCGTGCCCGATGCCCTAAAGTATGGGGTCAGGATGCAGATCGGAATGGCAAGTAGTTGGCCTTTCGTTCGTCTTGTGATGATGAACGATCCACGTTGGCAGCCTGCAGAATTCAGTTCGCGGTTCGCCCTGAATCTGGCAAAGCGCGTTGTCATGCGGATGTCCGACATGAGGCCGGGTGTCGGCCTCCTATGGCTGAGAGCACAGGGTGAACTTCCTTCTTCGAGGACGGTTATTGATCCTCTGGTGCTTGACGGCGAGGTCGGCGAGCTACTCGCCGCGGGCCGGGCCATGCGCCTCAGACTCGAGATGCCAGGCTCCGTCTTCTGGTTCGGGGTGGTCGGCAGTCTCGACGCGCGAAAGAACATCCCGCTCGTGGTCAGAGCGCTGTCGGCCGCATCTAGGCTCACGACGCAGCGGGTGGCGTTAGCACTGCTTGGCCCGTGGGCTGACAATCAGATTCGCACCGAGGTGGAAGCGGCTTTGCAAGAGACCGGCCTGGAGCACGTTTCCATGAATGAACATCTCACGAATAGGGAGATGAATGTTATGTTGGCTGCTGTCGATTGTGTTGTGATGGCCTACTCCACGCACGCTCCAAATTCCACCGCGGTAAAGGCGGCCGCCCTTGGAGTCCGAACGGTTGTAGCGGGCTCAGTCACCTTTCGGAGATTCAACCAACAAGCAGGCGGGTCGGCTGGCGTTTCGCTGGACCATGAAGCTCTGTCTCTAGAACTCGCTCGAGCCCTCAGCCGTCCGTGTCCGCCGCCGGTACAACTGATCGGGCCTGAGGGCTTAACTGACCCTTGTTTGAATAGAATCCATTCGACCCGGCCCGCGTGGCTATGACCAGCTCTCTCGCACGCCCTGCCCTTGTGCTATTCGCCGTGAGGGCGGTCAGCCAAGTCATCATGGTCGTGTTGTTGGCCGCCTTGGCGAAAATGATTGGCGTCGACGATTTCGGAGCGGTCGCGATTGCCATCTCCATTGGAGCCGTGGGATCGGGTTTGATTGACTTTGGAGCCGGTGCCTTTTGGGTTCGAGAGTACGCGTCCGGTCGCCTATCTCACAAAGAAGTGTCCAGTCGAAGCGCCGGGAAGATTGCAGTAGGAGCCATCAGTTCCTCATCGCTCATTGTTATGGGAATTCTCGGTGTCATCCCGTCGGTCACGCTTCTGTCCGGTGTTCTGCTATTCAGTTCTGTCGTCTCACAGACCGCCCTGATGTGGCTGGTGGCTTCGCGACAGAGCTATAAGCTCAGCATCAGTATGCTCTTGGAACGCATCGCCCTCGCAAGCGTCTTCTTCGTCTGTATATTCGCCCTAGGAATTCGAGAGCAGGTTGCTTTTGGTGTGAGCTACCTTGCCAGCGCCGCGCTCCTTCTTGTGTTGTCCGGACGGGCATGTCCCGACCTCAGGGCAGACTTTCGCGAGGTTGGTTGGAGGACTGTTTGGCGCGGCAGTCGTTACTATGGGCTCTCCTCGGTCACAATATCGGTTCAAGGAATGGACGTCATTCTTGGCACCTTTATCGGTGGGCAGAGTGTCGCCGGGGCCTACGGGGCCGTTTCGCGCTGGACTACACCTATTGCGCTCGCGACTAGTTCCTTTACAACGCTCCTCAGCCCTGTGCTCGCTGAAGCACAAGATCGCCACGATGTTTGGCGACGCCTTCGAACCGTAGTCTGGATTCCGGTGGCCTCTGGGGTTATGGCCGTTGTGATCGCGGGATCAGCACCGGTGTTGGTGCCTTTCGTCCTCGGCAATTCTTATACTCCGTCTATTGGCGTGCTGCAGATCCTTGCGCTTGCAGCGTCTTTAAGTACCTGCTCTCAGGTAGCACAGATGGTTCTTCAGGCTCGCAGACGGGAGAGATTGTGCGCAGCCGCGTTAGCATGTGCCGTGCTCATCCAGCTTCTGGCAGTGATTCCGATGGTAGGTGTCTATGGGGCCCTTGGCCTGGCGCTGGCTGCTTTGTTGGGGCAGATTGTGCTGCTAGTACTGTTCGCGGCTGCGCTGATGCTCATCTTGAGGCATCCGTGATGTGGTCTAGGCCGAGGTTACCAGCGGACTTGCTGGTCCTGAGGATGATGGATTCGGTCGCGGTGGTGGCCTGTAGGGTCTTGTGGTTGGTCAAAGGTCAGACGTCGGTCCAGCAACAGCCGGTGGGGGTCTAGTCGTGTCGCTGGCTCATGGGAACCCGCAGCGGAGTCTCACAGTCGTGGATCTCGTGCTCTTCACAGTCATGGGTCTTTTTGGGATTCTCTTGTCCCAGCTCGATTCCTTTGGGTTAGATGTCGGTTGGTCGCTGCTAGTCTTCAGTCATCTGGTTCTGTCGGTCAGTCCCAGGAATCCGGTGCACATGATGTTCCTTGTGGGACTCTCGACATTCATATACTTTCCTGCAATCGCGAACTCGTACGTGTACGACACCGGGTTCGAACTATTCTACTTGTCGGCGTTTGTGGGGATCTTCTTCCTTTATTGGACGAGGGGTCTGCTTCACGAGCAACAGGTGCAGCCTGTCCAGGGGGCATTCGTGCTTTTCTTCTGGATGAGCGTGGGGATTATGGTTGCCTCGTTCGTGAGACCCGAACTTGTCGCGGGGGTATTTGCGATCTATTCAATGCTCTTCGCCATGTCTCTCGGATCGCGTTCCTGGGCTGGAAATGTGCGAGCGCTAATCATCTTCGCCTCCGTGTTCACCACCTATGCGTTGTTGGGTTGGGGGGGCTTTGGGAGGACAGTTCTTGTGGGATGGCTATTGGTCGTTCTGCTGTACTACACCTACGCAAGTGGGCGCCTACCAAGCAGGCTGCTATTTGCTTTTCTGCCTCCGCTCGGGGTGTTCTTTTTAGCGTCGAGGGATCTCTTTAGCGTCGAGTATGCAGGTTTGGACGTGGTGCTTAATGATTCGGCCTTCGGCCCTTACCGTCTAGCCAGTGGATTCGTCGCGCATTCGGTGGAGAATGGAGTAGATTTCAGCGGTTTCTGGGATCAGGTCGTCTTTGTTCTTTTCGTCTACGTGCCTCGGGACTGGTGGCCTTCGAAGCCTTACGGCTTTGGTTTTGAGTACACCGTGGAGAACCTTGGTCAGGGACTTGTTGAGGCCGGACACTCGGTTGCAGCGACATTCATCGGCGAACATCTTTATTATCTCGGACACTGGGGAATTCTATCGGGACTTGCGATGGCTTTGGCTGTCGCCGTCTTCATGAGGTTTGTTCATGGGTTGAAAGGGCTTCACGGTAATGGACTCGTGGTCATAGCTGCGTCGGTCCCTGTCCTGGTATGGGGGGGCATGAGTTCGTTCGCCGCGCGCATTGCTCTGCCCGTGATTTTGCTGTTCGGCGTTTTAGCGGTGGCGAGATTCCTCAGCACGCGTACGGTTGGGGAGGTGCGCCAACAGCTGTAGGTCCGGTCACACCAAGGGGCTGCTGCACGTCTGGGTGACTGGTTGGGTTAGGCGGCCTGGAGGACCGGTGTGGTCATGATGGTCTCGTACTCGATGGGGGTGAAGCGGCCCAGGCGGGCCTGTCGTCTGCGGCGGTGGTAGGTCCTTCGATCCAGGCCACGATCTGGCTCCGCAGGTCCTGTTGGGTGGCCCAGCGCCGGCGGTCCAGGACATTCTTCTGCAGCAGCGCGAAGAAGGATTCCATGGCTGAGTATCCGGCTCTTCGTACCTGAGGGTGGGGTGAGCGTGGATCCGGGGGTGGGCGCGTCGGTGGGGTGAGGGGGGTCGAGGCCCTCAATAGTCGGGGTTACCACACCACTCGATTTCGAGGACCTCGACGATGCCCTATTCTACTGAATATCAGCGCTGCTGGGGGCCGCTGATCGTGTGTTTGGGGGCCACTGGCTGGCGGCGGTGATCGTCTCGTTGGGGGCCGGCAGTGGCGTGGTTGGGGGCCGCTGGATTCTAGGCTCCTCCCGCCGTGTGTATAGGGCACGCGGCGGAAGGAGATTCTTCGATGGTACGAAAGATCAGGGCGAAGCTGGTGTTGCAGCTTTGTCGGCTCTTCACAATGCAGGGTGTAGGTGGGGTTTGAAGGCTCTTCGTACCTGAGCGTGGGGTGAGCGGGGATCCGATGGCGGGCGTGTCGGCGGGGTGAAGGGGGTCGA
>NZ_BAABLV010000010.1:0-34811 GCF_039544535.1 Tessaracoccus lubricantis | reverse complement strand
ATACCGGCGCGCAGTGCGAGCCCGTGGGCACTTCCCCAACGACGCCGCCGCGCTGAAATGCCTCTATCTCGTGACCCGGTCACTTGACCCCACCGGGCGAGGTCGGGCACGCTGGGTCACGAGGTGGAAGCCCGCGCTCAACGCCTTCGCTATCACCTTCGAAGGCCGAATCAACCAACAATGCGCCAGGCCAGATCCACCGTTAATCTGACAGACCCATCCACCGTCTTCTGTGAAGAGCCGCTAAAGCCTAGTCAAGTAGGGGAGCCAACGGGCGGTGTCAGTCTATTCCTCCAAGGCCCGGGGTGCCGCTGCTGCTTGCCCCCGTTCCATGAGCTCGTAAAACGGGGTGCCACGGATGATCCTGCCGGGCTCATCCAAACCCTTGTAGAGGGCATTGTGAACGTCAAGGGAAGAGACCGATTCCGCGAGGAATCCATCGACCTTTATGCCGACCCTGTCCAGGTCCTTCTGCGATACGGAGGGAACCTTGTGGACGAACCATGTCAGGAGTGGCTCGGCCCAGTCGTTCTTCGCCGGTTTGAAGTGGTTCAGGAACTGGGAGGCGAGGATCACCCCGACACCGAATTCCCGTCCCTGCAGCAGGATGTTCATGAGCACTTCGAAGTCGTAGCGCAGGATGTTGATTGCTTCGTCCACCAGCAGGTAGGAGTTGAGGCGGCGTAGCTGCGGGTCGACGCCCTCAAAGGGCCGCTTGGCTTGCCTGGTCATGTAGCCGTAGTACTCATTGAGGAAGAGTGCTACGAGGGAGTTCTTGCCGTCCTGATTGGATCCGAACTCGTTCAGCGCCACGACAAGGACATTGTCGTCCAGAAGGTCATCGATGGAGCGAGCCTTTGTGGGATCCTCCGTGAAGACGTGTTGGTACACGAAGTCCGAGAGGATTGAAGTGACCGAATCGGCCTTGGCCCCATCCCGGTAACGCTCGTGGACCTGACGGAGGGTTGGCGGCCGCCCATCGTGCTCACGGTAGAGGTCCGTGATCGCATCGACGAGGCGCTCCCGCTGCACGGGCCCAACGCCACTGTAGATGCGTTGGAGGACGTCGAAGAAGTCTACGGCAACCTTATACGCTGCCCTCTCGCTGTATTCCCCCCTGATCGCGAGCGGATTGAGTGGGATGTCGTAGGGCTTCAAGACGCGTCCGCCGACGGCCTCGAGGAAGTCCTGATTCTGGAAGTCGCGCTTGTAATCGAAGATCAGGAAGCTCAGGGGATTCGGCTGGTTCTCCTTTGCGGCGCTCCGCAACTGGTAGACGATCGCCTTCAACAACTGGGTCTTGCCCGTGCCGAGATCGCCAGCGACTCCGATGTTGAGCTGGTTCAACCGTGTGTTAGAGGGCCAGAGGGTCGGTCTGCCGCGCCCAATGCCGCCCGGGTAGTTGCCTAGCTCGAAGCGGATGCCAACTCCTTGGATCGATTCTGGGGCATCCGCTGTGCGGGCAGGCTTGATTGGGTTCGCGGCCCCATCCCCCTGTGCACGGGTCTCTTGCTCAGCCTCCCGTGGCTTATGTGGCTGGGCGTGTTCCGGGGGAGTGGGATCGGCAGGGCTGGTTGCCTCGTCGATGACTTCTTCGGTGGGTACCTCTGCAGTTGCCCAATCAACGATCTGGCTCAGGGACGTGACGAGGTCATTCCCTGAGGAGTCGCCGTTCTCGACGACCTCGAATACCCGCCGCGGACGGGCGATCAGGCAGCCGTAGGTGGCGCCTCGAGCTCCCTCGACGTCCGTGTGCGCGCGGTAGTCATCGCTGCCCGTGTCGCCATGTTGGAAGTAGAGGATGACTGGCTTGCCAACACGGATGTCAGTCTCCGCTCGAATGACTTCCTCGAGTGCGTCTGTGCTGCCGAAACTGCTATGCCCATTGGACTGCTCCGCAAGACGAAGCCCACTCTCCAAGAGGGTTGCGAAGGCGGCATCCCAGAGCCTGGCGTCCGCTGAGCCTTCGGATGACTGGCGGCGGTCGAGGGCCTGCTGCAGCGATTCGACCGTCGTCGACGCTTGGCCGTAGGCCTCGTTCAGGGCTGCGCCCGGGTGGGGCAAGGCCGCGGCATGGGAGGCATCAGCTCCATAGAACTTGATCTCGATGGGGCAAAGGACTACGGATCCCGGTCGGATCCTGACGAGGAGCAGGTCAGCGCGCTTGGAGCTGTTACCTGCCTTGAAGCCACCGAGCGCCTCGATGAACGTATCGCAAGCGTCAAGTGGGAGCACGACATCGATCGCCTCCCCTGTGTCAACCCTGTCGATGAGCTCATAGGCCAGATAGAAGCCAAGTGCACCGGATTCATGCGTGTCGCCCCTCGCAAAGAGGGAGGAAAGCCCCAGCCCGCGGGTTCCGAGGCGGTCGAAAACCCGGCGAACCCGCTGCGTGACGGCTGCGCCATCGTCGATGATCCCGCTCAGCTTTCGGTGGAGGTTGGTTTCCAGGGCCTGCGATACGCGCGCCGTCGTCACGTATGGACGCCGCTCGATATAACCCCCGTACCTGCCTTGCAGGTATGGCGGGCGCCATTCCCAGAGCATCCGGGTCGGCATGTTGGCCGTGGACTGTCGGCTGAGCAACGCGCCCAAGGCGCCGGGGCTGAGGAAGGCCTCACCAGAGACCGTCCAATCGGCGCCGGTCTCCGTCAGGTAGGTGTTCGCGAGCTTGATCCCGAGGTCACATCGTGTTGGCGTGGATTCTAGTGATGAGATGGCGCGGTCGAAGGCATCCCATCCTGTGGAGCCCAGGGTAACGGAGGCGAACGCCTCCTTGGCTTCCACCAGCTCCGTGTTCCAGAAGCGTCGCAACGGAATCCGTCCCGCAACCTGATAGCCGGGCACGTTGTGCGATGCAGCGCGCAACTGCGCCCCGGAATCTTGCAGCAGCCGGATGTTGCTCGGAATGGCCTTCTTGCTGGACTGTGGCTTGTAGCGGGACCATGTGATGACGGTCTCGTTCCCCTCGAGTAGCTTGGTCAGCTCCTCGCGGGGAAGGTCACCGGAGCGGTGGAGGCTATCCATCACGCGGACCCCGCGCAGCCCCTTCTTCGCCCAGCTGCGGATCGTCTCGAGGACGGCTGCGTCGACCTCCCCAAGGCGGGGCGAGTCCATGGAGGCGGACAGGTCGATGGTCAGGCTTGGGATGTGTGGGTGCGCCCGCTCGAAGTCATTGAGCGCGGCAGCTGCCGCCGATGCCGTGAGGCCGCTTGGAGAAGAACCTGGTGCCGGTTGGCCCAGAACCCTGCTGGGGCTTTCAAGGGCTTCGTTCGCGTTGACCGACAGGGGCACCATGAGCGACCATGCTGCGAATATCTCCCTAGGCCCAGAGTCGCTCGGGATCGCGATGAGGCGCCCGTTGGGGCTTGCATCGGGTCCCAGCAGGGGGAATGCCCACCCCTCCACGACGCCTGCCAGACCAGTCACCTCATTGCTGGCGTCCTCGAGCGTCGCTTCAACCGAGGCCAGCCACGCAAGGCGGATGGGGTGGAGCGGGCTGACGAGCACCGCTGAGCATCGGTCCCCGTCCCAGACGCTGATGCTGAAGGGGAAGGCGGCCCAGAGCCGATCGAAGTCGTCTAGCTCCTTGGCGGTGTCTACCAGATAACCGTATGCGTTGAGGTACTCGTCGAGGAGATCGTTCTCGGTATCGACGAGGAATCGCCATGAGGTCTTGCTGGGCCAGGCTCCGCCCTGTTGCAGCCCTTCGAGGACCCTCCGGGCCACCGCCTGGAAGCGTTCGTAGGCGTCGGAAGTCAGCAGCTCCTGACTGACGTCGTGGAGGGTCTGCCGGTACCACGGGTCGTGGTAGCCGGCAGGAGTCAGCACGCTCGTGCCTTCCTCCAAGGCCAGGGATCGGTTGCTCGGACCCTCGGCCTCCACGGGCATGATGCAGTGTCCAAGTGAAGGAAGCAGCTCCTCCTCCGCATCGCCCTGGGCAAGGAACTCCTCGTAGATGCCGCGCGTCATGATTTGCGCAGACTCCGGCGGCTCGCCCCGGGAGAAGGGTTCCGAAAGGGGAGCTGCGGAGAGGGGGGTCTCAAACCGGGGATCTCCTTCAGGGCTGCTGAGCCTGAACGTAATACTCCCGAGGATCAGCTCGGTCGAGATGCCGGCCGGACAATGCCCGGTCGTCAGGGCCGGATGGAGCGTCCCGGATGAGAACTGGATCCCCGAAGCCTGGGGATCGTGCCCCCACGCAACGATGACGTGGCCACGGTCACGTTCGAGTTCATGGGTGAAGAAGGTCTCCTCGTCGTCTGGGCGCGTGGGCCCTAGGTACTTGCCGGACCCCAGCCCTGTCTTGGTTTCGGGGTACACCAGAAGGCCGCTGTCGGACGGGATCAGGGTAAGGCTGGCCTTGGCCGCCAAGTTGATCTGGCCCAGCAGCCCAGAATCTTCCTCCGCCTCAAGGCCGAGGGTGACCCTGATCGGCTGTACTCGGAGGCGTTTCCGGATGGCCACGTATCCGCGGATCTCGATGTCGGAGCCGCTGATCGTGACGTCCGTCGCGTGATAGGCGGCGGTGTCAGGCCGAGCAGTGACGTTTAAACCTGAGGTTCCCGCAGGGGGCTCTCCATGGAGGGCTACCTTGATCAAGAATTCCTCGGTGGCCCAGTGGCTGGGCTCCTGCAAGTCCTCGCCCAGCGGCAATAGTGCCGGGCTGCCGGGACCCGCCATCTCGAGTTCCATGCCGCCAACGGACACGATCCGCATGGGGGAGCTGTCGGTGAGCGGATGCTCGAAGATGGGGCGCGTCATCTGGGCCCAGTCCAAGGCCGTCCCCACCCCGGTGGCCAATTTCTGCACGGCGCGGAAGAGGCTGCCGGTCACCATGCGGTTGCGGTCGAAGGACTCCACGTCCAGGTCCCAAGTGGCCCAGCTGACTCGTTCCTTGACGTGGGCGAGCGCGATCCGAACCTGATCCGAATCGCTCCACCAGGCTTCCATGGCGTTCACGAACCGCTTCACGGCGGCCATGGTCCAAGGCTCCCCTTGATCTGGGTGGGGGAGTCCCATGGAAGCCCAGACGATCTCATCGAAGAGTTCGCCGAACGGTTGGTTGCCAGTGCCGGCGCTGGCCGCCTCCAGCTCGGATATCAGCCGTTCCAGCCCCTCATCAACATGGTGGTACCAGATCGAGTTCCAGGACTGGGTCAGGTCGCGGCTCTCCTCGTAGACCTCGCCGACGGCCCTTAGGCAGTTGCCGAGCACGAGCACGCAGTCGGCCTTCTCGGAAGGGCTCAAGGCGACATTGACTTGCGACTTGATCGTCTCGACGAGTTGGGCCGAGAGTTGGTCGAGCGTGAGCAGGCTTGAGGTTTGCGCAGGAAAGGCGGGGCCGAGCGCCTGCTTGTAGGAGCCATCGAACGAGGCAAGGTCCACGCCGCCTCCAGTGATCACGGCGAGCCTGTCGCCCTTGCGGTACTGGATCACGTTTGCGCGGGAGACCCGCGGTACCCACTCGTCGCTGGTTTCTAGCTCGTCGTCGATGAGGATGGCGTAGGGCGGACCGCCGGGGTTCGGGCGGAGCCGATTGGCCGTTGCGACCAGCACCTCCTGGATGGAGGAATCGAGTCCGGGTGGGAGTTGGATGAGCAGCAGGCCCGACTGCTGCTGGGCCACAGCGGCGATCGCCTGGGCGACAAGGGACTGATCCATGTTCATCTATCTCCCTCATAGGGGTTTGCCACGCGGACTCCATGGTCGGCGTCGGCGCTGCCGCGTGCCAACCCCGCAGCTTCCAGCAGCTTGACGAGTTCGGGCAACGGCGGCCGCAGCCCGAGCCGGGAGAGCTGGGCGATGATCTTGCCGACGTAGGTGGGCCTGCCCGGACCATCTGCGGAGAGGCCCGCGATCATGGCTACCCACTCGGTCCCGGGCTGGACCAAGGTGTAGTTCGTCGTCTGTCGTACCAACAGTCCGTAGTGGTCGGACTCGTCGCGCCGCACGAGGCTGTAGAAGACCGTTTCGTAAACGTTCTTCAGGCTGCTGGGACGCGACGGATCATTCAACGCCTCCCGTGCCTGGCCGAGGAAGGCGTCGGATCCGACCCAGTCACCAGACTCGTCCTGGGTCCGCTTGAGCTCGTCTGCGATGAGGACCCGCAGTTGACCACCCTCATCGATGCGCCGCCGCATGGCTGGCCGCACGCTGCGGGTTGACACCGGCAAGTAGCTGGCTGGCCATGGGAGGAGCTCCGGAGGTTCAGTGAGCACTTGGGTGGGCCCATCCTTTCCCTCTGCGGCGAGCTGGACCATCATCCTGTAGCGTTCGGCCTCCCAGAGGAACCCGAAGGCCATTCCCATGCGTAGGACGGTGGTCGCCCAGTCGACCCAAACCCGGGGAGGGAGGGCGTCCACCCATTGATCCGACGTCAGCTTGACCCAGGCGTCATGGAGCCAGCCAAAGGGGGAGTTGGGCAAGAGCCCGCGAAGCGTCTCGGGCGGCAGTGGCTGGTCCTTGGGGGAGTAGTTTCCATAGGCGTCGATGAAGGCGTCATCGATGATGCGCAAGAGGGGATCCGTCTCCCTCCGACGTAGGGCAGCACCCAGCCACCGCCGTGCCATTGAGGGGCTACCCGTCTTCTCATCGGAGCCGAGCAAGAACATGGTTTCCAGGATTGACGCGTAGTTCACGGGGTTCCTGAGGCCCGTCATCCCCACTGCATCCTGCAAGAGCGCCAACCCAGGCGTCATCGGGCTCGCGGCCCGGGACTTGGCCTTGGTTGGCCGTACGCCGGCGACACTATTCAGCACGCCTTCGGCGATGAGCTCATAGTGCCCGGCCTCGCCGACCAGACCTCCCTTGACGAGCGCCTGCGCGAACGCAATAAGCGCGTCGGAGTCGACGGGGCGGCTCTGCGCCACATCGTCAGCCCTAGCGCCGGTAGCCATGTACCTTCTTCCCGAGTTTGCGCCGTGTCCCGCTTCGCTCTCCAACACTTCCCAAGCCAGTGAGGAGATGAGCGTCTCGGACGAGGGCACGTACTGCGGCCTATTGAGTGGCAACAGGAGGGGGATCTGCGTATTCATGGTCACCACTTCTCCAGGGAGAGTTGATCGTCATTCATCCCGTACTCCAGAGCGACCTTGGGCGAGCGCCGAAACCTTGAGGACACGAGGCGTCGGGAGCGGAATCTCTCCACGCGTGGCTCCGTCTTCTCCCTTGCCTCCGTGAGGCCCAGCCAGTCCTGGGAGCATGTCATGGCCTCCCGCAGCAGGTCGAAGTCGAGCAGGACCGAACCGATGGGTTCACCCGCTTCCAGGACGTTCAGGTGAAGGGACTCGCCCTCCCTCTCGGTGTTGAACTGGAACATGTCGGCCCTCATGCCGAGCAAGGGCTCGGCGACGTGCCCCAAGATCGGTTCGGTCCGGCTGGCATACATCGGGACGACCGGGTTGGAGTTGGCGTCACTGGGGTGTCGGCGTGGACTCAACAGCGTCCTCAGCGGCCCTGTGATCGGATCGGGCGTGGAGGGCGAACGCCGCCATGCGTCAGTCCAGGCAAGGAGCACCTCTTGGAAGGCAGAGAAACCCAGGGCTGCGGCGTACATGCGGGCCAAGTAGCGCCCGTACCACGCAGTGGCCGCCCTGCGGTCAGCGGGCCTCGCGCTTGCCGAGAACTCGATGAAGGCCCGGTCTAGGGTCCGGTCGAAGGACTGCACGATGGCGGTGGCTTCTGCCGGGAGCCCCACTTCGAGGCTCTCAAGCGGTGATCCGCCGAGGGCGGTGCTGCTGAAGGCGTCGAGGACTGGTGATGCCCAACCATCTCCTCCGCCCCCGAGGCCGGGCCTGACGTCGAGCAGCGGATCACTAAGGCTGGTGAACCGCAGGACCGGACCTCGTTGCGCCCCCGTCTGGCGGGGCTCCAAGCCTCCGTAGAGGCCGATGAAACTCCGGAGGTTCGACAGCTCCTGCAGCTTGTGGAACTCCTGTTGTGGATCGCCATTGGGTGCCATCGCGGCGACGGCAGCGGGCGCTTCAGAGGCAGACATTCGCATGGGCAGATCAGAGAACAGCGCCCGCGCGATGGCTCCCCACACCTCCCGGTAGGTCAGTCTCTCCCCATTCGTGATCTCCGCAGCCCTGAGGAGTTGTAGGTGGCCGTCGAGTACCGGTCCTGACTGCAGGCTGGTGAGGTTTGCCCGGACGGGGTCCAGATGCTCCGGCAGGGTTGAATCCCAAATCAGGGAAGTGGCGACGATCTTGAACAGGGTGCCGGCGGGGGTGACCAGTCGTGAACCGCCGGCGAAGGGCTGGATGCGGTACCTCTCCGGCGTCAACCGGGGGGTGGCCCTCACTTCCGGCCGTTCCTCGAGGAGGGAACAGTTGTCGACGAACACGACACAAATCTCTGTCGGAGTGATTCCATCCACGGAGAGGGTGCAGAGGCGGAGGAAGCTCTCCCCGAAGCTCTCACCAATGGCGGGGTGGTCGTCGTCGCCGGTGGCAAGCCATCGTACGAGGGCATCTGCGGCAGATTCTCCCGACGTGGAGATGGCGTCGGCCAGGATGCCCCTGTTCACGCAGGCCAGGAGGTGGTCGCCCTGCTCCAAGGCGCGTCGTATGTCAGCGGCGAGACCTTCGTCGCCGCTCGCGATGGTTGCGTCATTTATGAGGGTGAGCCCCCGGCTGGCAGCCTGGAAGCGGTAGGTTCGGTGCGCGAGCTCGGCTGTCTGTGGATCGATCTCGGAGAGTTCGGCCCGTGCGACGATCCTGGCAGCCGCCTGTGACTTGCCACCACCCGGGCCTCCGACCAGGAAGAGGAAGCGCTGGTTGGGAACTGCGTCCTCGATTGCGTGGAGGAGCCAATGGCTTGCCTCCTGTACGCCTGCTGCTGGGGGGCCGCTGGCGGAATCAGGGACGCCGAACTTCGGGTCAGCTGCGACAGCGCTGCCTCCTGTGGCCAAGGACCAAATGAGTTCTAGTTCCAACCCCTCATGCATTTCCATCTACTGGCTCCTTTGGCATCGCAGGTAGACTAGCCGGTCGTCGTGGGAGTTGGCCTGCAATGTCAGGATCGACTCCTGCTGTGCTGCTAGTGGCGGTCGTTTGACCTCCACGGAGGTCAGCAATATCCTGGCCTGCGGATTTGAAGGATGGTCATATGGGCAGCTTGGTCGACTTGTTTGCGGGCTGTGGTGGCATGTCCCTGGGCATGGAGCGAGCTGGTTTCCACTCGGTCTTCGTCAACGAAATCAGCCCCCACGCGTTGTCGACCTATGTCAGGAACCAGCCGGCCGACTCGGTCGTCCACGATCCCGAGTACCAGGCGAAGGACATCCACGACCTTACGGGTAGCGCGCCGTCCTTGGCCCGCCTGAAGGACCAGGTGCGTGAGGCAAGCGGTGGCGACGTGGACCTCGTTGCGGGCGGGCCGCCGTGTCAGGGGTACTCCGGGATCGGACATCGGCGAACCTTCAACCTCGACAAGGCAGAGATTCCCAGCAACCACCTGTACAGGGAGATGGCAAGGGCCGTCTCGGCCCTCGAGCCCAAGGCGTTCATCTTCGAGAACGTGGCGGGCCTCCTCACCTCCAAATGGACCAAGGGGGGAGCTCGCGGGGAGATCTGGCGCGCCGTGCTGACCGAGTTCAAGCGGATCAAGGACAAGCGCGGTCACGAATACAAGGTCGACTGGATGCTCATCCCCTCCAAGCGGCTAGGGGTACCCCAGAACCGGCCACGCATCATCCTGTTGGGGCTGCGTCCCGACGTGGCCGAAGTCATGGGGGAGCCTGCCGGGCTGCTTCCGCCGCGAGACGATTCGGTCCTCGTCCGTCCGCCCGACCCGATTGAAATGCTGGGGGACCTGCTTTCTGTACCCTGGTCTCCCGGGGGTGTCGTCGATGTATACCACGAGGATCCCCAGAATGACGTCCAGTTGGCGCTCCGGACGCGCCGGGATGGCAGTGTGATGGCGAAGGGCGAGACCATCACCGACCAAGAGTTCTCCCGCCACTCTGAGCGCGTTCAGGAGCGCTTCCGGCTAATTCGCACGGGGCGGCCGGTGCCCAGGGGCCTGCAGACCAGGAAGTTCAACCAACGCCCCATTCCCAGGAAGTGGCCGGCGGGCGGCCCCACAATGACTGTGGCTTCCCTGCCTGATGACTTCGTCCACTTCCAGGAGGACCGCGCATTCACGGTCCGTGAGTGGGCCCGTTTCCAAGGCTTCCCCGACTGGTATGAGTTCTCGGGGCCTCGGACGACGGGTGGCCGTAGGCGTGCGGGTGATCCTGACGCCGGGATTTGGGAGAGGGACTTGCCGAAGTTCACCCAGATCGGCAATGCCGTGCCTGTGGCCATGGCTGAGTGGCTGGGCAATCAACTCCAAGGCATCCGGGACTTGTAGGTTCCGCGTTCATGTTCGCGAACTGCCCGGGCCCCTTCTGGCCTGTTCCACCGCTGCCGTGACCATGGCGACTGCCTCCTCGACTGGCACGTGCTCCCAGATCCGCACGACCGTCCAGCCTGCCTCTTCCAGCGCGTGTGTCGAAATCCGGTCCCTGGCAGAGTTGCCGTCGATCTTGGCGAGCCAGAAATCCGTCCGGGTCTTGGGCGTGACGAAGTGTTCGGGGCACCCATGCCAGAAGCACCCATCAACGAAAACGGCGACGCGGGCGCGCGTGAAGATGAGGTCGGCGGTGTACCGGAGGTCCTGCTCGGGTCTGGCGTTCACCCGGTACCGGTAGCCAAGGCGGTGCAGCCTCTGCCTGAGCCTCAACTCCGGCGTCGTGTCCTTGCTGCGTATCCGTGACATGCGTCGCCGGGTTTCCTCGCTGATCGGAACGCTCGGATCAGTCATGGGACAACCATGCCCCATTCCATGGGAGGCAAACCCCACACCCTGCAAATCCCCTGAGTGTCTGGGAGATAGAGTTCGCCCATGGCGGTTGACTGGACGCGGGAAGAAAACACGGTTGTCGTCAGCGAGTATCTGACCATGCTTGAGCAAGAGTTGAGCAAGCAGGCGTACGTGAAGAGCGCGGCCAACCAACGCGTGCAGCAGCTCACGAGGCGAAGCAAGGGGTCCGTCGAATTCAAGTTCGCCAACGTCAGCGCAGCCCTGCGTGACATCCACGCTCCCTACATCGACGGCTACAAGCCGCGGGGCAACTATCAGGCTGACCTGGCCCGTGCCCTGGACGACGCGTTGTCTTCACGCCCGCAATTGGTCGAGCTCATGCGCAGTGAGGTCACCGACGGCGCCATGCCGCGGGTAGACATCCAGTGGGACGTCGCGGAGCCGCCTGAGGTGTCGTTTACGGCTAGCCGACGCCGGCCGACCCCCTTGCATACGGATTTCGTAGCGCTGGAGGCTGCAAACAGGCAACTGGGGTTGGCTGGCGAACTATTGGTACTGGACCGCGAACGTCTCCGCTTGCGCAAGGCTGGCAGGCCAGACTTGGCGGAAGCCGTGCGTCACGTCAGCGTGGAAGATGGTGATGGTGCCGGCTTCGACATCCAGTCCTGGACCGTTGACGAGCATCCCCGCCACATCGAGGTCAAAACCACCAGGCGAGGCATCACCTGGCCGATGATCGTCAGCCGCAATGAGGTGGAGGTCAGCCGTGATCTGTGGGACTCCTATGTACTGGCTCGGGTGTATCACTTCCGTCGGCCACGAGTCGGACTCTACGAACTGCAGGGATCAGTTGACGAGACGTGTGTGCTCGAGCCGGACACATGGAGGGCCTTGCCGCGAGGCGCGTGACCCCATTCGATGGGCCCACAGGGCGTGGTCGTACTCCCCGATGACAGCGGCCGTCAGGTGAGGGTGCACACCGGGAAGCGCTCGTGGTTCTCGGCTGTAACGGGGGCTCTCTTGGCCGTGGATAGGTGACCATCGCTACCCCATGGCGCGCCCTTGATCAGGGCAAATACAGCCTTGAGGGAGGTCTTCTGACGCTCAAAAATGTCAGTGGTGGCCTATATATTCAAAGTGTCGGGAGAGCTTCAGGAAGGGCCGAAAATGACCTCGATCACCATCACCCTGGAGAAGACCCACATGCGGCGCGACGCTTGGAGTCAGGGCGACATCCGCATCATCAAAGAGGACCTCGCCTCCCTCGGGGCCGTGTCAACCGCACGGTGGCAAGTAGTACGTGCTCTGCCGCAACACCAACGGCCGGGTGGTGGCCAGCATCCATCCGGGCTACATCGATTTCCCGGCCTAGTTCGTGCCGGCAGTTCTCCGCGGGAAGTCGCAGTGGCGCGTCCTTTCCAAGCGCCGTGACGTGTCCTACGGCGGGCCATTGGGGAGCGCAGGGAGCTGCAGCCACTGCAACAATCAGCTTCCCCTGACCGGTGCCTGCGATTGCACCGAGTGACTTCGCCCAACAACCACCATTCGCTTCACTCGGAGAGGTTCACCATGTCCACAGTCATCGAGACCAGGCACCGGTGCTCGTGCGGTTTCGTCCGGCGTGGGCGGCTCCCCGCCAGGACTCGCGTCTGATGGAGGAGGTGGCCACGTGGCGGGCGGGGCTCACCGAGGCGCAGACCTATCCGGGAGGAGCCCTGATGTGGCATGCCAATTGGTCACGAGAAGGGTCCCACTGCGGGATGCAGAGCACCTGGCGGTGCGGATCTCGCTCCTTCCAGATGAGGAGTTCAGAGGCGCGACGTGTCACATCCAGGGCCGCTGGGACCAAGTGATGCGGGCGTCCAGGCACTGGATCGTCGAGGTCTGCCACGAGACGATTGTCGACGGCGCTCGAAATCTGGTCAGGTTCGGCGGCTTGGATTCCAGTGTGGCCTGGACTGGGAATGGCGATGCTCCAGACGGCAGTGGAACTCTGCCTCGCGGGCGTCGTCCTCGAAGCGCTGTGAGGGACGGTGACTCACCTGAGGCCGTGCGCTTGCACGGTGGATAGATGTCCGGTCGCTGAGGTTTGCAGTGGGGATCCCACTCGCGAAGACGGCTCCGGCCACTGCAAATTACCGCTCCGCGGATTCCTCGTCCCGAATTCTCAGAGCCTCGTGCATCCGCCTTCGGGAACCCGCAAGGTGGCGCGTCAACTCCGCTGCGAACGACTTCGCGTCACCCTTGATCGTCAGGTCCATCAACTCGGTGTGATCGGAGGCTGAGGGGCCTAGATCCGAATCTTGTGAGTTGGTTACCTCGAGGAGCGTCGCGAATATCGGGCGGTACTGTTCCCACAGGCTGAGGAGACGGGGGCTGCCCGAATTGAGGTAGTACTCGGTGTGGAAGGCCAGGTCTGCCTTGGCGTAACGCGGCCGGTCGTCTGCAAGTGCGGCTTGGCGCATCTCCTCGACGAGTTCCTGGGCAGTCTCCCAATCTGCGGCTTCCGAGGTTGAGATAGCCAGCCGGCAGGAAAGCTGCTCGGCGGCCTCCCGGATGGCGTAGAGCTCATCGATGTCCGCGGCTGTGAACGACTTCACGTAGATGCCCCTGCGGCGGGATTCCAGCAACCCCTCGCCCGTCAGGAGGCGTAGCGCGTCACGCACCGGCCCCCGGCTCACTCCGAACTTCTCGGCGAGCGCGTCCTCCACCAGATGGGTCCCGGGAGCGATTCTGCCTTGGACGATGTCGAGCCGCAGGAAGTCAGCAAGTCGATCCCCAAGCGACACGGAGCGGAGGCTGTACATGCGGCGGTACCCTTCATTGGCTGGAAGCAGATGGCCTTCTGCTTGTGTTGCGCCCAACTATAGTGCTAACGTCAGTCAACGGTAAACCGTTAACCGTTAACGAAGATGTTAGGTGTAGCAAATGGTTGTTCCTGAAGTGCTTTCCGCACTCACCGTGCCTTTCACAGATGCAGGGGAGGTCAACTTCGAGGCCCTCCGTGAGAATCTGGAGCGGATCGAGCCCCTTGTCGATGGTGTCTTCGCCGCGGGCACGACGGGGGAGTTCCCGTCGCTCTCGTTCGACGAACACGGGCGCATCGTCGAGTCGACGCTTGATGTCTTCGGCCCTGAGCGGGTCGTGGTTCACGTAGGCGCCCCCAGTACGCGCCAGTCCCTCGAACTCACGCACAGCGCGCGGTCGCTCGGCGCGACGCGGTTCGCGGCGATCACCCCCTACTACCTGCCGGCCAGCGTCGACGGCATCACGCGCCACTGGGGTGCTATCAAGCAGGCATGTGATGGCGAGCTCTACGGCTACATCTACCCGGACGTGGCTGTGACCGACCTCCTGCCGCAAGACCTGCCCGCCGTCCTGGCCAGCGGGATCGACGGACTGAAGGTGTCGGCCTCCGCCAGCGCCCGCGTCGACGAGTACCTCGCCGCTGCTCCTGATGGCATCAAGCTGTGGTCCGGAAACGACGCAGATCTCCCACACGTGATGGCCGCCGGCGGCAACGGCACCGTCTCCGGCGTCTCCGGCGCCTGCCCCGAGCCGTGGGCCGCGTTCCGCGAGGCCTACCGCGCCAGCGACGAGGCTGCGGTGGCCGCCGCCCAACAGCAGATCGAACTCATCGTCCCCCTCCTCGGCCCCAGCATCGCCAACCTCAAGTATGCGCTCTCGCTGCAGGGGCTCGACGGCGGCGCCTGCCGGATGTCCATCGATCAGCCATCCGACGACACCAAGCGCGCGATCACTGAGGCTCTGCGAGCCATCGGCTTGCTGCAAGGATCGTGACATGGGACGTGTACTAGTAGGGCCTGTGCGCTTCCGGGAGTTGTGCCCAGTGGCGTGCGAGATGCTCGAATCAGCCGGCCACGAGCTGATCCTGAATACGAGCTCGGTGCCCCTCCTGAGAGAGGAGTTGGAGCGCTTCGCGCCCAGCATCGACGCCGCCATCGTCGGGATGGATGACTGGGACGCTGACCTCATCGCGCAGGCATCCAAGCTCAAGATCCTGGCGAAGCTCGGCGTGGGCCTCGACAACATCGACCGTCAGGCTGCCCGCGAGTTGGGTGTAGACGTCACCAACGCCCCGGGCGGAAATGCGAACGCTGTGGCTGAACTCGCGCTGGGCCTGATGCTGGCGGCGGCACGGCAGATCGTCACACAGGACCGCACCTTGCACGCCGGCGGCTGGGACAGAATGACCGGCGTGGAGATCACGGGCAAGACCGTTGGCCTCTTGGGCTTCGGGATGACCGCACAGAACCTGGCCCGCCGGCTCAGGGGATTCGAGGTCGAACTCATCGCCTACGACCCGTGGGCCGACCCCTCCCGGGCCGCTGATCTACAGGTTCGGCTTGCCACGTTCGACGAGGTCGTCTCCGGCTGCGACTTCCTGAGCGTGCACCTGCCCCACACGCCCGAGACCCACCACATCGTGTCGCGCGAGCAGCTCGTCTCCATGCGGCCAGGCAGCATCCTCGTCAACACCAGCCGAGGGGGCGTCGTCGACGAACCGGCGCTGTACGACGCGTTGGTCTCCGGCGTGCCGGTGGCCGCTGGCATTGACGTGTGGGAGGTGGAGCCGCCATCCGCCGACCACCCTCTCCTCTCACTGCCCAACGTCGTGGGCACGTGTCACGGTGCCGCCGACACCTACGAGGCCTACGACAAGGTGGGCCGCGTCACTGCACGAGCGATCAACGAACGGCTTGCCGGACGCAAGCCCCTCAACATCCAGAACTGACAACGAAGGGAATCGACCAATGAAGCTCACCCGAAACCTCGCTGCAGCAGCAGCCACCATCACGCTCGTCCTGCCCCTGACCGCCTGCGGCGGCGGCGCGGGCGGCGCTGCCCAGGACGCGGACGTGACCTCGATCACAGTCGTGTCCGGAAACAACCCGTGGGTCCAGGGCATCGAAAAGCACCTCGCTGAGTACCAGGAGGAAACCGGAGTCGAGGTCAACATCGAGACCTACGGCAACGAACAGCTCAACGACCAGTACAAGGTCAAGCTCAACTCGTCGGACTCGAACTTCGATGTCATGGTCTTCCAGGTCCAGGACGTGATGCGTGAGTTCTCCCGCAATCAGTGGCTCACCGACGTCTCTGACAGGGTGGGTGCCGAGGGGTGGAACTGGGAGGATTTCCAGGAGTCCTCCCGTGACGCCGTCACTCTCGATGGTGCCATCTACGGTGTGCCGCTGATGACCGAGCGCCACGTCATGTACTACCGCAAGGATCTCCTCGAGGCGGCGGGCATTGAGGTGCCGACCACGCTCGAAGAGCTCGAGGCGGCGGCCAAGGCGCTGCACAACCCGGACGAGAACATGACCGGCATCGCCATGCGCGGGCAGAACGTGCCGGCTGTGACCCAGTTCTCCTCGTTCCTGTACTCCTTCGGTGGCGACTTCCAGGACGGCGACACCGCCACCATCAACACCCCCGAGGCGATCGAGGCCTACGAGACCTACGGGCGACTCCTTCGTGAGTCCGGCCCCGTCGGTGTGACGTCCATGGGCTGGGTCGAGGCCTCGGCCCTGTTCGCGCAGGGACGGGCGGCGTTCTACCTCGACGCCGACTCGCAGGCCTACACGTTCCTCGACCCGGATTCATCCGCTGTCGTGGAGACGGTGGACTACGCGCCGTTCCCGGCGGGCCCTGCCGGCGCCCACCCGTACAGCATCGTTCCGTGGACCGCCGGCATCAATGCCTACTCGGAGAAGAAGGATGCCGCCTGGGACTTCATCCAGTGGGCGACGAGCGAAGACATGTTCAAGACGCTCATGGCCGAGGACACCGTGCCTTCGCCGCGGGTTTCCAGCTGGGAAGATGAGGCCGCAACTTCGGCCTTCCCTGAGGGCCTGGTGAACAACGTCAAGGCAACCGCCGAGACCGCCATCGGGCACGACCGTCCGCAGCTTGAGCAGGTCGCCCGGGCCCGCGAGTTCGTCGGCGCGCCGGTCGTGACCGCTATCGACGGCGGCGATGTCGCTGCAGCCGCCGAGCAGGCCAACGCCCAGTTCCAGGAGCTCCTGGACAGCGACGGCCAGTAGACCTCAACCTCATCTGGTGGCCGCGCCCGAGGGCGCGGCCACCGCTAGCAAGGAGGCGCTGCATGACAGCAACGACCACCACCCCGGCCCTCAGCGCTGCGAGCCGGTCGAGTGCCGCCAGCACCTGGGTCAACAAGCGTGTGCGGGGGATCTTCATCCTTCCCTCGATCATCTACATCGCCGTGATGATCATTTTCCCCATCGCGTACACCGTCTTCCTGTCCTTCACCAACTCGCAAGGGGCCGTGTCGAGACCGTTCCGGTTCGTCGGCCTCGACAACTACATCTACTGGTTCACCGACACCGTGAGGTTCTGGCCGGCGGCTGGTCGGACTGTCTACTACACGGCGTTCGCCCTGGTGCTGGAATTGCTGCTGGGGCTCGCGATCGCGCTCCTCCTGCGCCGCACGTTCCGGGGGCAGGGGTTCGTGCGCGCGGCGATCCTGATGCCGCTGGTGGCCACCCCCGTGGCCATCGGCATGATGTGGCTGCTCATCTTGGAGCCGAATATCGGGATGGCGAACTACGTCCTGCAGAACTTGGGTCTCCCGCAGCAGGGGTTCCTGACGGACCCCGATCAGGCGCTGAACACCCTGATCTGGATTGACGTGTGGCAGTGGACTCCCATGATGGCCTTGATCCTGCTGGCTGGGCTGACGTCACTGCCGGATGAGCCTTACGAGGCAGCCGCCGTGGACGGGGCCAACGCCTGGCAGCGGTTCCGTCACCTCACCGTTCCCATGCTGTGGCCGACCATGGCGGCTGCCACGATGCTCCGCGCGATCGACGCGCTGAAGTCCTTCGACATCATCTACGCGACGAAGGGGCGCGGCGGCGGCTCCAGGCACGAGGCGGAGACCCTGAACATCCTGGCCTACGGCGAAAGCTTCGAGCATTCGATGTATGGACGCGCCTCCGCCCTGTTGATGGTGTTCCTGCTGCTGATCGTCGCGTCGCTGGCTGTGATCCAGATCCTCAGAAAGGCGGGTCAGCGATGACTGCCACCCACATGCCCGGTCGTCGTCGCATGACCTCCAAGGACAAGAAGCGGACCCTCGGCATCTTGCGGGCGCTGGCCATCACAGTGGTGCTCAGTGTTCTCCTGGTGCCCATCGCCTGGATGGTGTTGGCCTCCTTCCGGCGGAACCTGGACATCGTTGACCCCAGCCGATTCCTCCAGGGCGCCTTCACGATGAGCAACTACACCAACGTGTTGGACCGCTACGACTTCGCACCGTTCGTGTTCAACTCGTTCTTCGTGGCATTCGTCTCCACCCTGATCGCGCTCTTGGTGGGGGCGCCCGCGGCGTATGTGATCGCCCGCTACCGGATCAGGAATGCCACGGCGTTCCTCATGCTGGCCCGCGTGCTGCCCGGCGTGAGCCTCCTCGTGCCGTGGTACTTCGTGTTCTCGAACCTCGGCCTGGTGGGCGGCTACCCCGTCCTCATCGCCACCCACGTCTTCGTGACCCTGCCGTTCGTCGTCGCGGTGATGGCCGGCTTTTTCGATGGCGTGCCGGTTGACCTGGAAGAAGCCGCCCAGGTGGATGGGCTCACGAGGATCGGCGCCTTCCTGCGGATCGCGCTGCCGCTGTCGGTCCCAGGCTTGGCGACCTCGGCGATTCTGGCGTTCATCTTCAGCTGGAACAACTTCCTCTTCGCGCTGGTCCTCTCCAGCCAGCAGACCCGCACGCTGCCCGTGGCGATCTCCAACTTCACCGCGTACGCCTCCGTTGATTGGGGCGGCCTGATGGCGGCCTCGGTCATCATCACGCTGCCCGTCATGCTGGTTGCTTTGGCCGCGCAAAAGTACGTGGTGTCCGGCCTGACTGCCGGCGCGACGAAGGGCTGACGATGAAGGGCGCTGGGATCGTTGTCGTTGGTTCAGCCAATGTCGACCACGTCGTGGAGATCGATCACCGCCCTGCCGACGGGGAGACCATCCTCGGATCCGACCTGGTGTTCACCCCCGGGGGGAAGGGCGCGAACCAAGCCGTTGCTGCGGGTCGCCTCGGCGGTGATGTCGCCTTCGTTGGCGCTGTCGGCGCTGACGGGGCGGGCGAACTGCTGCGCACGTCGCTGCTCGACGCGGGCGTGGACATTCGAGAGTTGGCCGAGTCCGAGGCGCCCACCGGGGTCGCGATCATCATGTTGACCCCGGACGGCGAGAACTCGATCATCGTGGCTCCCGGCGCGAACAGGCACGTGACGCCGGAGGCCGTGGTCCGGGGCAGCGAAGTGCTCGCGGCCGCGCGGGTGGTGGTCGTGCAGCTCGAGATTCCGATGGAGACGGTGCTGGCCGCGGCACGGCTGGGCCGGCATGGCCGATTCTTGCTGAACGCCGCGCCGCCCCGGGAGCTGCCGCAAGAGCTGCTCGGGGCCTGCGACCCACTGGTGGTGAACGAGTCTGAGGCTGCCTACCTGCTGGGCAATCGCAGCACCTTGGACGGAGCAGAGCTGGCCTCGGCCCTACTCGGCTTGGGAGCGCGGTCGGTTGTCGTGACCATGGGTGCCGAGGGTGCCTACGTGGCTGAGCGGTCGGCCGTGCCCGTGCACGTGCCCGCTTTGCCTGTGCTTGCCGTTGACACCACCGGGGCTGGCGACTCCTTCGTGGGCGCCCTAGCTGTGCGACTTACCGAAGGCGCCTCCCTGCCTGAGGCGGCGGCTTTCGCCGCCAGGGTGGCGGCGGTGGCGGTGGGCCGTCGTGGGGCGCAGGAGTCGTACCCGACGCTCGACGAGGTGCTTGAGCCTGTCGAGCGGTAGCTCGGAATCTCACGGTGTGCGGCACCACGTTTCGATGCCGTTCATGCCAAGTGCCGAAACAGCGAATCCGTGCCGAAGAATGGGCCACCCCCATCATCCTGAAGAAAATGTTGGCAGCCGCGGCTAAGGTCCATGTGATTCGGACTTGAGCCTGCGATGAAGGTTGCTGCCCAACCCGTGGGGGCCGTCGGGGCGCAGGAGCCAAGCGAACACGTTGGAGAGTTGTTTCTCGTGGGTGCCGTGGTGCATCCGCGGAACACGCTGAACTTCTCGGCCAAGCTCCGCGACAGAGACGCAACGAGCGCGGTGACCATGGCGTCGATGCCAACTGGGCCCAGGGACATGTCCACAGGGTAGCGGCAGGCATCTTCGGCGCCGGCTTGCTCTTTGTGAGTGGCCAGGCCGACCACGGCTAAGCTTCCTAGTGCCGGCGCAGGGCATCACAGGGCGTTGGACGGTGTCGACACGCAACCACGGGCGGGAGCCATGACGAAGGACAACGACAGGCGACGGCAGATCGATGAGCTCGCGGACCAGCTCATCTCCGAATCAGGCGGGATCGACGGGCTGCTGCAGCGCCTGGGGGTCGGTCCGGCCTTCGCCATGCCCGAGCTGAGGCAACCCACGCTGCTCGCTCGCCGCGTCAAGCGCGTCGCCTACGTGCTGTGGATCCGGCTCGACGATGTGGAGCCGGAGATCTGGCGGCAAGTGGTGGTGCCCAGCGACATGACGCTGAAGGACTTCCACGAGGTGATGCAGGCCGTCATGGGTTGGGCAGATTCGCACCTGCACGCCTTCCGGATGGGTCCCGGCGAGCTGGCACGCGACGTCGCTGCCTTCGTCACGGAGCTCGACATCGAGGAGGGCGAGGAAGGCACGAAAGAGGCGGACGTGCGTCTCGACGAGGTGCTCGGCGAGCTGGGTCATCGCCTGTACTACGAGTACGACTTCGGCGATGGCTGGGAGCACACCGTCATCCTCGAATCCATCCAGCCGTGGGAGGGGATCTTCGCGGAGGTCCGGTGCTTGGCGGGCCAGGGGGCCTGCCCGTTGGAGGACGTCGGGGGCGTTCCCGGACACCAGCAACTGCTTGACGTGCTCGCCGGGCGTACGCACGACGTCGACCCGGAGTGGGCGCAGACGCTGCGGGAGTGGGCTCCGCCCGGATACGACCCGGATCACTTCGACTCCGATGAGGCCAACGAAGCGATCAAGGCGCTCGAGTGGCCCACGATGGAGGGCTGGCATCCCGAGGTGGTGGGCCTCTGCGTGCGGTTGTCTGCCGTGCAGCCCACGCTGGTGCGGCAGCTGGGGGCCGCCGTCGACAGGCAACCGCTCGCCAGCGATGAAGAAGTGGAGGAGGCCCTCGCCGATCTGCGACTGTTGCTCGAGAGAGTGGGGGCCGACGGCATCAAACTCACGCAGGCCGGGTACCTGCCGCCGGCGGTGGTCAAGGAACTGTTCGCGGGCCTGAGCCCCGCGCTCGCGCACAACCACCCGTTCAAGCCGACCACCGAGGTCAACACCGCCCCGGTCCTGTTCCTCCGGGAGTCGGCGATGGCGTTGGGCTTGGTGCGCAGGTACAAGGGCTCGTTGGTGCTGACGCCGAAGGGGCGCAAGGTGGCCGCCAGGCCGGAACTGCTGTGGCAGACGATCGTGGACGCCGTGCCGCTGGGCAAGGAGAAGTATGAGGTCGACGCCGGGCTGATCCTGCTTCTGGGCGCGGCGGCCGGGCGGGACGACTACAGGGATCGCGGGTTGTACGGGGCCCTGTTCGAAGCCGCAGGGTGGCGCGTCGACGGCCCCCCGGATGTGGGCTTCCGGCACGCGGCCGAGAGCACCAAGATGCTGCTGCGGTTGCTGGGCGACAACGCTGGGGTCGCCGCCCGCCTGATCCGCCGGGCCTGACGATCAGCCCTCGACCCTGGGCGGTCCCGGGCAGTGTCACCTTGGAGCGACCGCAAGAGATCCGTCGCTTCGCCCGGAATCCTCGTCGGACAGCGCTTCCGCCGAGCCTCCGCCCCCTCACTGCACGGGGATCAGTCCCGCGACGGGAAGACGCCCTCGATCGCGATGCACCAGTTGCCGACGAGGTACGGCGGCATGGTCGAGAACGGCTGGCTCCCGCCTGCAGGCTGGATCATGCCTGGATTCATGGCGCCACCGTTGGGCGTTGAACCGTAGGCGGCGCCACCCGTCGACACGGCGGGGACGTTGCCCTGCGGGGCCTTGGACGTCGACTGGGTGGAGGTGGCGACACCGTGGGTGTGCGCCGGCAGGTTGTTCTGGGTCAGCGTCACATGGGGCGCGCCGCCCATCTGGCCCTGCGTGTAGGGCGGCAGGCCCTGGCCCTGTCCCCGGCCCATGGGAAACCGGCCACGGAGGTCAGGCAGGGCGAAGGTCACCCGGCCGTCGCCGCCGTACTGGTTGCCGAGGAGCGCGAAGAGGGCGGAGTGCTGCGCGATGCCCATCATCTGGCCTTCGCAGGTGGCCCAGCCCCTGGGCGCGAAGTTGAAGCCGAAGAACGCAATGGTGCCGAGGAACGGTTCGAGCATGGTGGGTCCTGTCTGGAGGAGGGGGTGGGATCAGAGGCTGGCGGCGTGAGCGAGGTGGACGGACACTGGGCGGCGGTCGACGACGAGGACCGCGGTTCGTCGCCCGGGTTCGCCGTCGATGATCAGGCCCACGTCGCGCCACTGCGTCCCGGGGCCGTCGACGTCCACCAGCCCGGTGCCCACGGCAGTGGTGGCGTCACCGTCGAGCCGGAAGACGGCCGAGAAGGCTTCAGGGTCGCCGGCCGCCGCGTGCATCAGGTCGCGTACCTCGCTCAGCGTGGCGGTGACGACACCGTCGGGCGACACGAGCCTGAACCCAGAGCCGACGGCGGCTTCGAGCGCCTTCCTTCCGTCGGGGTTGATCGCGCCCGGGCGATTGGAGGCCGCGGCGGCGACCCCCATCCCCACGGGGAGCAGCACGGCAACGGCGGCAGTCCGCAACATCGTTCGTCGAGCAATGCCTGTCATGTTCCGCCCCCCGGCCGCACCGCAATGTGTCGTCGCCCGTCGAGTGCGTGCGATCCGCGACGACGATATTGCCGGCCGGGATGGGCGCGCAAGGCCTGACCGCATAGTGGGCAACGGCGGACAATCCACCTTCATCGCCCGACGCATGTCATCAATTTGTGAACAGACAATCACTCACTGCCGTCGTTGCCCCAGAATGGCACTGGTCCGGGCGGCTGCCCGGTTGGGGGGTGTCGAGACTGCAGGGGATGCTGTCGACACAGGGCACGAGAGGCCACGTATGTACCTTGGGGCGAAGATCCGACGACGTATCAGTGCGGCGCTTGCCGTCCTGCTGGTGGTAGGGGGGATCGGTGTCGGGGCCAACCCTGTGCAGGCGCGAGCCGACGGGCCCACCACCTTCACCAACAGCACCCCCATCAACGTCACCTCACCGACGGAGACCGGCCCGGCCAGCACCACGCCGTACCCGTCGCCGGTGACCGTCTCGGGCCTCAACGGGCCCATCACCAACGTCTCCCTCGCCCTCAGGGGAGTGACGCACGAGTTCGTGGGCGACCTGGACGTCATGCTCGTGGCCCCCACCGGCCAAGCCATGATCGTGATGTCGGATGCCGGGGAACCCTACAGCTGGCTGCCTGCGAGCAACGCCACCATCACCCTGGCTGACGGCGCAGGAGCGTTCCCCGCGACCGGGCCCCTGCCCAGCGGCACCTACTCGCCGACGAACAACAACGGATACCCGGACACGTTCCCGGCCCCTGCGCCGTCCCCGGGAGGCGCCACCACATTCGCCGCCGCCTTCACCGGCCTCGCCCCCAACGGCACGTGGCGCCTGTACGTCACTGACAACGCCACCGGCGACGACGGCATCATCGCCGGCGGATGGAGCCTGACAATCACCACCGCGACGACCGCCGCCGCCACCCAGACCAGCGCCGGATCGCTCGTGAGCCAGGTCTTCACCGATCAGACGTCCACCCTGTGGGCGGAGGTCACCTCGGGCGGCCAGCCCGTCACCACGGGCACCGTGCGCTTCCACATCGGCGCAACAACGCTGGGCACCGGCTCACTGAACGCCGCAGGCAGGGCCCAGGTCTCAGTTGCGTCAACCAGCCTCCCCGAGGGCATCACCACCGTGACGGCCACGTACTCCGGCAGCGCCGAGCACTTGTCGAGCGCAGCGACCTTCTCCCACGAGGTCATCTCCAAGTCCGTCACCGAAGGCTTCCGAGTCTGCAACGCCGCACCCCTCACCATCAGCGATGGCCCGGCGAGCGTGTACCCGAAGCGGGTGCTCGTCTCCGGCCAGACGGGCACCGTCACCTACGCCCGGGTGTACCTCGATGGCCTCAGGCACCCTTTCACGGCGGACCTTGACGTCATGCTGGTCTCGCCCACGGGAGAGAGCCTCATCGTCCTCAGCGACGTGCCCGGCAGCCTCGATCCCGCCCGCGACGTCATCGTCACCGACGAAGGCTACGAGGTCACGGACTTGACGGGCCAGCTCGTGATCACGCCCACGAACTACGGTGAGTCGGGCACCGACGTCTTCCCGGCCCCGGCTCCCACCCCGTCGACGCACACCACCTTCGCTGACGCGTTCACCGGGGTTTCGCCCAACGGCCTGTGGTCCCTCTACGTGGCCGACGACGCCGTCGGCGATGCGGGCGCCCTGGACAAGTGGTGCCTGGAGTTGAGGACCAGCAATCCCACCACGATCACGCTGAACGCCCCCACCACGGTCAGCGCCGGCAGCGACGTGGTGGTCACGGCCAACGTCGCCGTCGAGGGCGACAACACGCCCGTGACCGGCGGAACCGTCACCTGGACCGTCGACGGCCATGCCTCCACCAGCCCCGTGGGGCCCGACGGAACCGCCAGCCTCACGCTGCCAGTGATCCCGCGCGGTGTCCACACCGTCGCCGCGTCCTACTCAGGAACCGGCAACTGGGACGACAGCACCGCCACGCCGGTCACGATCACGGCGCAGGCCAGCACCGCAGTGTCGCTCACTGCTCCCGCCACCGTCGCCGCCGGCTCGAGCTTCAGTGTCACCGCCAGGGTCAATGCGCCCTCGGGAACGGTCGGCACCGGCACCATCTCCTACTCCGTCGACGGCGGGGCTCGCGTCGAGGCGGGCCCGGTCGCGGCGGGCGCAGCCACCTTCACCATCCCGGCGCTGAGCCGTGGTGCGCACCAACTCGTGGCCTACTACACCGGTGCCGACGGCTGGCGTGACTCGACGTCTGCCACCTCCACCGTGACCAGCGTCGCCTCCACCGCCGTCGCGATCGCTGCACCCGCCACCGTCGCCCTGGGCAATCCGCTGACGATGACCGCAACGGTCACCGCGCCGGACGGTGCCGTGACGGGCGGCCAGGTGGCCATGCACGCGAGCCACGACGACTCGACCTCCACGAAGACCGTGGGCGCCGACGGGAAGGCCAGCTTCACCGTCGCCGACGTCCCGCGCGGCAGCCACACCTTCTCCTTCACCTACACCGGCCCGAACGCCTATGTGTCGGGTTCCACCGCCACGGCCTCGGTGACGGTGCAGTCCCCGACGACGGTCTCCCTCGCCGCCCCCGCCACGGTGCTGCACGGCACGGACGTGGTGGTCACCGGCACGGTGCTGGCCGCCGATGGGCCCGTGACCGCCGGCACCGTGTCCTACACGCTCGACGGCGGTGCCCCGGTCGTGGTCGGCACTCCGGGTGCTGACGGCACGGTGTCGTTCAGTCTGGCCGGCCTGGCGCAGGGCAGCCACGTCATCCGTGCCCAGTACACGGGCGCCGACAACTGGACCGGTTCGACCGCCGCCGCAGTGTCCGTGGTCGTCCAGACCGTCCCGGCCATCACCCTGACGGGCCCATCCGTCGTCGACACCGGCGACCCCGTCACGGTCACCGCCACCGTGCGCGACGGCGCCGATCCGGTCACCGACGGCACCGTCACCTACCGCGTCGACGGCGGGCCCCCCGTCACCGCAGCCGCTCTGAACGGCGGAGGAACCGTCACCTTCACCATCCCGGGCCTGACCCGCGGCAGCCACACCATCAGCGCCTCCTATGCGGGGACGGGTGCCTGGGCCGACAGCACCGCCACGCCGATCACGGTGACCGCCCAGTCCGGCACTGAGCTCACGCTGACGGCGCCTACCACCCTGCCCATCGGCGAGGACCTCGAGATCAAAGCCACGGTCTCCGCCGCCGACGGCCCGGTCACCGAGGGCACCGTCACCTACTCCGTCGACGGCGGGGCCCCCGTCACGGCAGCAGCCCTCGCCGCCGACGGGACGGTGACGTTGACCATCCCGGGCCTGACCCGCGGCAACCACGCCATCGCCGCCAGCTACACCGGCGCCGATGACTGGACCGACAGCACCGCCACCCCGGTGACGGTCGCGGTCCAGTCGGCCACCACCGTGGCGCTCGAGGCTGAGACGCCCGTCCTGACCTCGGCAGGCGTCACCGTGACCGCCACGGTCACCGCAGCCGACGGCCCGGTCACCGACGGCGTCGTCAGGTACACCGTCAACGGCGGCGCCCCCGTCGCCGCCGGCGCGCTGGACGCGGACGGCAGCGTCACCTTCACCGTCCCGGGGCTCACCGGCGGCATCCACACGATCGCCGCCACCTACACGGGTGTCGGCGGCTGGACGAACTCCACGGCGGCCCCGGTCACGGTGACCGCCCTGGCACCCACGAGCCTCACACTCGACGCGCCCGCCACCGCGGCGGTCGGTGAGACCGTGACACTCGCGGCCACGCTCACCATCGATGGCAGTGCACAGGGCGGTGCCACCGTGACGTTCCGTTACGGTGACCTGTCGTTCGTCCGGACCACGGACGCGGCCGGAGTGGCCAGGCTCAACCTCACCCTGCCGCGCGGCGCGCACCCGTTCGTCGTCAACTTCCGGGGTGCGGACGAGTTCAGGGCCGATGCCACCGCCTCCGCCTCCGTGACGGTGCAGTCCGCGACGACGACCACGCTGTCGGCCCCCGCGACGGTGCTCCACGGCACGGGCCCGGTGGTCACCGCCACCGTCATCGGTGCGGACGGCCCCGTGACCGCCGGCACCGTGACCTACACGGTCGACGGCGGCGCCCCCACCGCTGCGGGCACCCCCGATGCGGACGGCGAGGTCTCGTTCACGCCGGCCGGCCTGACGCCGGGCAGCCACGTCATCCGCGCTCAGTACACGGGCGCCGACCACTGGACCGACTCCGCCGCCGCCGCGGCGACCGTGATGGTCCAGACCGTCCCCGCCATCACCCTGGCCGCCCCGGAGGTGGTCGACACCGGAGACCCCGTGACCGTCACCGCCACCGTGCTCGACGGCGGCGAACCCGTCACCGCCGGCACCGTCACCTATCGCGTCGACGGCGGGACCCCCGTCGCCGCGGAGGCATTGAACACCAAGGGAATCGTCACGTTCACGCTCCCGGGCCTGACCCGGGGCAGCCACACCATCAGTGCCTCCTACACGGGCACGGGGGCCTGGACCGACAGCACCGCGGACGAGATCGTCGTCACGGCCCAGTCCGGCACCGCGGTGACGCTGTCCGCAGACGCCCTCATCCCGCTGGGCGCCGAGCTCGAGGTCACCGCCCAGGTCACCGCCGCCGACGGCCCGGTCACCGACGGCACCGTCACCTACACCGTCGACGGCGGCACCCCCGTCGCCGCGGGCACCCCGGCTGGCGACGGCACCGTCACCTTCACGGTCCCGGGCCTGACCACCGGCAACCACACCATCGCCGCCAGCTACACCGGCGCCGACGACTGGACCGACAGCGCTGCGACGCCCCTCGAGGTCGTGGTCGACGGCACCACGACCCTGAGCTTCACCCCGCCGGCCACCATCGTCGACGGCGAGCCCGTGACGCTGCGCGCCGAGGTGACGGCGCCCGCCTCCACCCCGACCGGAACCGTCACGTTCCTGGAAGGCACGCCGGCGCTGCAGACCGCCCAGGTCCTCGCCGCGTCCCCCACGGCGACGCTGTCCGGAACCGTCCTGGGCACGGTCGCCCTCGTCGACGGCGTGGCGGAACTCACCACCACGCTCCCCGCCGGCGTCCGCACCATCACGGCCGTCTACGCGCCCAGCGGCGGCTTCGGAGCCAGCTCCCAGGGCGCCCGGATCGACGTCATGCCGATCGCCGCCGCCGAGACGCCCGAGGCGATCTCGGAGGGCGACGGCGTCACGTTGTCGGCGGCGGGTTCCAGCCCGGCGGCCACCATCGGCTGGGACCTCGACGGCGACGGCGACCACACCGACGCCACGGGCGCCGTCGTCACCCTGACGTGGGCAGAGCTGGTTGCCTTCGGCATCGACGACGGCCCCGCCACCCATGAGATCGGGATCCGAGCCGAGGTCGACGGGCTCATCTCCGAGTCGACGGTCGAGTTGCGGGTCGACAATGCGGCCCCGACGCTGGCGATCGTCGACGAGCCCGTCGGGCCCTTCGTCGCCGGCAAGCCGGTCACGATCCGGGTGGGAGCCGATGACCCGTCGGCGTCGGATGCGCTCATCACCTACCGCGTCAACTGGGGCGACGGCACGCCGGTGGTCGAGGTCGTCAGCTCGGAACAGCCGGAAGTGAGCCACGTGTTCGCGGCGGCGGGTTCGTTCACCGTCACCATCACCGCCACCGACCCGGACGGCGACGAGGACACGCTGGTCCTGTCGCTCGACGTCGTCGCAGCACCCGTCAGCCCGACACCGTCCGCGCCCACCACGCAGACTCCCGGGAGCCCGACGCCGAGCACGCCGACTCCGGCCACGCCGACGCCGAGCACGCCGTCGTCGGTCAGGCCCACGACCCCGACGGTTCGGCCGGGCCTGCCGTCCACCGGTGGCGGTGACGGCCTTGCCGCGGCTTCCGGGCTGGCAGGGCTGTTGGTGCTGACCGCGGCCGCCGTCGCGGTGGCCCGCCTGCGCCGACGGGAGGAGCCCACGACGTCGCGGCACTGAGGGTGCTTGGCGTCCGGCGGACGCCCCAGCCGTGGTGCTCGGGGGTGCTGGGGTCGGCGATGGTCACCAAGCGGTGACGATGCTGATCGCCAGCACCACCACGGCCACCATGGCGCAGGCGAGTTCCACGAGGATGCCCAGCCCGAGCGCCTTGACGGTGGCCAGGCTGGTGGCCACGGCCTGGCGGAAGTCGCGCAACCGGTACCACTCCGCCAGGAGCAGGCCCAGCACGAAGCCGATCGGCAGCCCGAAGCCGGGCAGCACGAAGACGCCGACGATGCCGGCAACCACGCCGACGACGACCGGCCACTTCGGCACCTCACGCTGCTGCAGGGACCTGCCAGTCAGTAGCCAGCTGCTCACGGCGCCGATGACCAGGAGCACTGCGGCGATGCCGAACGCCACCCACCCCCAGGAGGAGCCTCCCCAGATGGCCCACACGAGCGCGCCGATGCCGATGGCCAAGCTGCCGGGAAGCACCGGCACCACGATGCCCGCGAGGCCGACGAGGGCGAGTGCGCCTGCGGCAAGGGCCGCGATCATTTCCGTGGTCACCGGTCAAGCGTAGGGCGGCACCCGGCCAGGTGCGCCGCACGGCTCAGGGGAGGCCGGCGCGGTCGAACTCCTGCGGCAGAGGTTCTGTACCGCCGCGAGGTGCTCGTCGGGGTGGTGCTGGGCGATCACCCGAGCCACGTGGTGCTGCGGCGCGCGTGCTCGAACAGTATGTCGACGGTGGGCTGGGGCAGCCGTTCCGGGAGTCGCCGCAGGTGCTTGCGGAGGCGGTTGCGGTTGATGACCGTGACGTCGTCGGGTTGGGCCTTGACGGTGAAGTCGTCGGCGTTGATGGGGACCACCATGCCGCGGACGTGGACGTCGAAGCCGGCCGCCTGCGACAGCAGCTTCGCGGCGCGTTTGGCTTCGTGGCGCGAGTTGCGGATGTGTGGCTGGCGCACGCCGTTGACCATGAACGTGTTGCCGCCCACCCACACCTTCATCCCCGCGTGGTTCTTCGAGTTGATGGAGAACACGCCGGCTGGGCCGATGAGGAGGTGATCGATGTCGGCGTCGTTGGCGCCCACCGGGATGGAGTGGAGGAACAGCCAGCGCGGGTCCTTCTCCTGGAGCTTCTGCAGTTCGGCCGCGACCAGCCGCTCGCCGATCGCACCGCGCTCCCAGGGGGAGCGCGCGTGCTTGCCGAGGAAGATGCGGCGAAGGAGGGTGGCCCGCTGACCTGCGGCGTGCGCCGCGTCGATCTGGGCTTGGAGGGAGATGCCGGGGGCGTTGTGGGCGAGGTCGATGACGGTCGGTGGGGGAGGTGCCGGCGAGGCATCCGGGTCCTTCGACCGGCCGGGGGCGGCCGGCTCGGGAGCCGGGCTCGGGCTCGGCTCACCCTCCGGGCGACTCCATGCTCCGACGGCGGCGGTCAGCTCGTCGGACAGCGCAGGCTGCCCCGGGTGGTGGGTTCCGGCCACCACGTCGAAGTAGCCCACCTGCTCAGAGTCGGCCACCCTCGTCACGTACAGGCGGTCCTTGCCGTACCGCCGCCACCGCTTGAACTCGTACTGAGCACTGCTGTCGTCCCCCATGGTGGACGAGGGTAGCCCGCGAGCCCTCTGGGTGGGGTCCAAACGGAACGCTGCAGCGCGTTCAGGCGGCTCGCCCAGGATTTCTCTTCCTCAAAAGGCACCCGGTGTGGATTATCCACACCGACCCGCCGCTGAGGAAGAGAAAAGTGCGGGCGGGCCGACCGCTGGCCAGCCCGCCCGCCCTGAGCGCCTTGATCAGGCGGTCCTCACCTCGGAGATGTCGAGGTAGACCTGCGCGCCCTTCTCCCGGAACTCCCGCGACTTCGCCGCCATGCCCGACTCCGCGTCGGCGCCGGAGCCGAAACGCGCCCTGATGTCGCTGGTGATCTTCATCGAGCAGAACTTCGGCCCACACATGGAGCAGAAGTGCGCCGTCTTCGCCGGCTCGGCAGGCAGGGTCTCGTCGTGGAACGCGATGGCGGTGTCAGGGTCCAGCGACAGCGCGAACTGGTCGTGCCACCGGAACTCGAACCGCGCCTTGCTCAACGCGTCGTCGCGCACCTGCGCACCCGGGTGGCCCTTCGCCACGTCGGCCGCGTGGGCCGCGATCTTGTACGTGATCACGCCGGTCTTCACGTCGTCGCGGTTCGGCAGCCCCAGGTGCTCCTTCGGCGTGACGTAGCAGAGCATCGCCGTGCCGTGCATGGCGATGACGGCGGCGCCGATCGCCGAGGTGATGTGGTCGTAGCCCGGCGCGATGTCGGTGACCAGCGGCCCGAGGGTGTAGAACGGCGCGCCGTGGCACCAGTCCTGCTCGAGCCGCACGTTCTCCTCCACCAGGTGCAGCGGGATGTGGCCCGGGCCCTCCACCATCACCTGCACGTCGTACGCCCACGCCCGCTCGGTCAACTCGGCGAGCGTGCGGAGCTCGGCGAACTGCGCCTCGTCGTTGGCGTCGGCGATCGAGCCGGGCCGCAGCCCGTCGCCCAGGCTGAAGGCGATGTCGTAGGCCGCGAAGATCTCGCACAGCTCGTCGAAGTGCTCGTAGAGGAACGACTCGCGGTGGTGCGCCAACATCCACCCCGCCATGATCGAGCCTCCGCGGCTGACGATGCCCGTCACGCGCTCGGCGGTCAGCGGCACGTACCGCAGGAGGACGCCGGCGTGCACGGTCATGTAGTCGACGCCCTGCTCGGCCTGCTCGATCACCGTGTCGCGGTAGACCTCCCACGTCAGGTCCTCGGCCTTGCCGTCCACCTTCTCCAACGCCTGGTACAGCGGCACGGTGCCGATGGGCACGGGGCTGTTGCGGATGATCCACTCGCGCGTGGTGTGGATGTCGTCGCCGGTGGACAGGTCCATCACGGTGTCGGCGCCCCAGCGGGTGGCCCACGTGAGCTTCTCCACCTCCTCGGCGATCGAGCTGGTCACCGCCGAGTTGCCGATGTTGGCGTTGACCTTGGTGAGGAACGCGCGCCCGATGATCATGGGCTCGCTCTCGGGGTGGTTCACGTTGGAGGGGATGATCGCGCGTCCGGCGGCCACCTCCTCGACCACCTTCTCGACGGCGACCCCCTCCCGCAGCGCCACGTAGCGCATCTCCTGGGTGATGATGCCGTTGCGCGCGTAGTGCATCTGCGTGACGCGCTTGCCGGGCAGGGCCCGGACGGGTTCGTGGCGGCGGCCGCGCCACTGCTCGGAGGCGGCACCTCGCCGGACGGCGGCGCGTCCGTCGTCGGCGAGGTCGCGGGGCCGGGCCTCGTGGGCCTCGGTGTCACCGCGGGCGTCGATCCACTCCTGACGCATGGGCGCCAGGCCTTCCACGGGATCGGCGGTGGGCCCGCAGGTGCGGTAGACGTGCACGTCGGCGTTCGGTACGCCACCCGGCGACTCCGCCAGGCTGATGGCAGTGACGGGGACGCGGACGTCCCCGTCGGAGATGGTGACGGCACGGTGCTGCGGATGGATTTCCATCGGAATCTCTCTTCCTTCGCCGGCATGACCCGGACAGGTTCGACGGTCCAAGCGGCATCAGCTTGATCTCAGCCCGTGCCCGGGCACCCGTGGGATGCCGAGAGTCAACCACAGAGCGGGGTCAGTGAGCGGGCTGTCCATATCCGCCGCGGTTGGCTGCCCCGACCCTTGATGATGGGGATGTCCGGACAGGAGGCACGATGCAGTTCCCCACAGACGCCCCCGTCGCATTGCGCGACCGGCTCGACGTCGGCCTGCTCGTCACCTACCTCCGCTCCTCGAGCCGGACGCGCCCCGTCGTGCTGCTGACCGTGGCCGACGGCGCCAACCAGCCGTTCGTGTCCGCACCGGACCTTGCCAGGGAGTTCGGCCGCGACATCGACGTCGTCACGCTCCCCTCGAAGGACCTCACGTTTGCGCTCTCGGACGCCGTGGGGAAGGAGGCCAGTGCCTTCCTCGGTGCCTGCCGCGTCTACCCGCCCGGCGACCGCTGGCAGAGCAACCCACGATCCCTCTCCCTGCACCTCGGCCGCGACGAGGCAGAGCGGCGCGCCATGCAGTCGAGGATCGCCGACGACGTCCGCCGTGCCCTCAGCGCCGCAACCCCGACGGCGACACCGGCACCGCGGGTGGCCCCGGCCGGCCCGGGCACGGTGCCCAAGCCGGGGCCGCCGTCGCCCCCAGCCGACGGGGTGCGCATCGTCGACGACCCGGCCTCGGCCGCGGCGCTCGCGGCGCACCTCACGACGCCGGCACGGAAGCGGCCCGTGGTGGTGATCACGCGGGCCTCAGGCGCCGCCGCGGCCTACGTCGACGCCGAGGAGCTGCGCGCCGACCTCGCCGGCCTGGCGGATGTCGCCGAGATCACGGGAGCCGAAGCCAGCTGGGCCTTCTCGCAGGCCGTGCCCGACCAGTGCCAGGTCTACGGCGGCGCCTCCCGCGTCTATCCCATCGGCGACGACTGGACGGCGGATCCCTACCTCTCGCCGTTGCGCTTCGCCTATGGGCCCTCCGACAAGGTGAAGGTCACCCGCCAACTCATCTCCGACGCGCTCTCGATGGCCGCCCGCGGTGGGCTGACGCTCGGCTCCGGCACCGAAGCCCCCTGCGTGGTGACGGGCGAGGTGCAGGGCGTCATCGGCGACCGCGCGCTGGTGACCATCCCGGGCGTACAGATGGGCGGCACGCTGTGGCCCGAGCTCGTCCTGCCCGACCTCGCGGCGGAGCGGCTGTTCTGCAAGGGGATGAGGGTCGTCGGCACGTTCGACCCGGAGTCGCGCCGCATCGACGTCACCGGCATGCGGCGCTCGGCCGTCGACGCGCTCTCGGGCTACCGGGACGGCGACACGGTGCTGGCCCGGGTGGTGGGTGTCGACGGCGGCGGGTGCGATGTCGAGCTGTTCCCGGGGGAGGTCCGCCGCGTGGGGGCGGAGGACATCGCGGAGGATGGCGCCACCGTCGCCGACCTCGTGGCCGCCGGCGACGTGGTGGCGCTGTGGTTCGGCGAACCCGAGGCCGGCCAGTGGCTCCTCTCGATGCTCGACGCCGCGGACCCTGCCGAGGCCGTCCCCGCGCCGTCGGTGCTCGACGGCGGCCCACCCTGGCTGGTGACCGTGGACAAGGCGGAACCAGCCGGGGACGACGAGGCGCCTGAAGGGGCCGAGGAGTCCACTGGGCTCACTCCGGAGCAGCAGCGCGAGAAGGCGCTGATCATCAAGCGGCTCAGGAGGGCGGAGAACGAGATCGAGGAGCTCACGCTTCAGCTGCAGGAGAGCAGGAAGCGGCTCCGGGCGGCACAGAAGCGGCTGAAGCGCAGGCAGGGGGCGGTCACCGCGGTCGACAGGCTCTTCGAGGGGGACGCCGACCAGCTGGACTTCGAGATCGGTGCCGCATGGGCACGGATGATCCCGCCGGCGCAGAAGCACGAACTCCGGCTGCGCCCGCATCGGTTCGGCGACCACTTCCTCGCCACGATGGCCGAGGTGGAGGGAATTGCCAGGGACAAGGTGGTTGAGGTGATCGTCCACGTGCTCACCGGGCTGGACGCGGAACTCGACTCGAGGGGCCGATACCAACTTCGCACCGGTGAGGGTGGCGACAACCCGGCCCGAACGAGGAACGGGGGAGAGGTGTGCTGGCGGGTGAGCCTCCAGGCCAACACCCCGGGAGCCAGGCGGCTGCACTACTGGACGTGCCACGACTGGACCATCGAGCTGAGCTCCATCAGGGTCCACGACGACTATCGGCCCTAGCCAAGGCCGATTGCCAACGGCGGCTCGGCCCCGCGACACGCCCGGGCGTCGTCATTGCACTACCGCGATTTTGCATCCGCCGCAGGATGTGTCTAATATTGGTCTCCGCGCAAGCGACCGCCTGACAGGCAAAACCCCCAGTCACATGGGGATTGAGCTCTATTTGGTGGCAATCCGGCCAGATCACACGATTTGACAGGCCGGAAAGCCAGTGAGTAAAGTTCGGCGGGTTGCCCAAGCGGCAAAACAAAAACTCAACGAAACAAGCCAAACCGGCCGATTTGACAGGCTGAAAAACGGTAAGTAAAGTTGATCGAGTTGCCCCAAGCGGAAATCGCTCTTGTTGGAGTGGTGGATGTGCGGGTCGCACCCGAAACTTGAGAACTCAACAGTGTGCTTTAAGTCAATGCCAAATA
>NZ_BAABLV010000009.1:0-20779 GCF_039544535.1 Tessaracoccus lubricantis | reverse complement strand
GATGGCCCATCGCTCGTCCGTGGACTCGCCGATCAAGGCCCCAGGAATGCCACCACGTTAAGGGACTCACCCTCGACGTGGCCCTACTGGGAGTGGGTGTCAATGGCCACATCGCGTTCAACGAACCAGATCATGCGGACTTTGCGGATCCGAGACTTGTCAGGCTTGTGGATTTGGACCTCGCATCGCGACAACAGCAAGTCGATGAAGGACTGTTTTCTAGAATTGATGAAGTCCCCAAGCAGGCTCTGACCCTAACCGTTCCGGCGCTCTTGAACTCGCGTGTATGGCTCGTGTCGGTCTTGGGTAGGGCCAAGGGAGCAGCTGTCAGATCCATGCTGACCCAACCGATTTCCGAGAAACTCCCCGCGACCATAGTGCGGAAACACCCACAGGCTTGGATCTACCTTGACCGAGGCGCGGCATCTTCCCTTGACGGGAGCACACCGTGAGCCGCGCTACACAAGCTGCTGACTCCATTCTCGGCCGGTACTTCGACGCAGTCGTCGCACACCTCACCGCACTTCGGGACACATCCGGCGATGCCGTGGCACGGGCAGCAGAACTGGTCGCCCAGAAGGTGATGGCGGATGAACTGGTCTACGTCTATGGCCCAGGGGGGCACTCGAATCTCGCGACCCAAGAAGTGTTCTTTCGCGCCGGTGGGCTCGCAAACATTAGCGCGATCCTTGATGAGGGCACTCTCCTCTCAAGCGGTGCGATGAGGTCCATGGCCATGGAGCGAACCTTGGGGTACGCCACGGTCGTTATGAATGACAACGGCTTGCGCGCGGGGGACCTTTTAATTCTTGTCAATGCCTACGGAATCAACACTGCCTTGATTGAAGCGGCTCGCTGGTGCAGGGATACCGGGGTCACAACGATTGGCGTTTCGTCCAAGATTCATGCGGAGGACACCGCCGCTGATCACCCGGCTAGGCATCCAAACGGAGGCAACCTCCATGACCTAGTCGATGTCCACGTCGACACGCAGGTTCCCATCGGTGACGCGATGCTCTCCATTGACAACGTTGGCGAACGAACGTCAGCTGTGTCAACATTTGCTAACGCCTATGCGATGAACTCGATCATGGCCACCGCAATCACGCTCGTTGCCGATTCTGGCGGGGATCCCTCCATCTGGCGGAGTGGAAATGCGCCTGGCGGCGATGCGCACATGACGACCTTCCTCCACCGATTCCGAGGGCGGGTGCGCTGGCTGTGAGTCAGCTGATGGTCGGATTCGGCGCCGCTGAGATATCTCCGCTGAGCAACGTCCCACTCGCAGGCTTCGCTGCACGGACCTCGCCAAGCACGGGAACCCACGATCCCCTCGAAGTTGTAGCGATCTCCGTCAGCGAACCCGACTGTCAGGTTGCGTCAGTCATTCTCGTGGCTGATCTCGTGGCAGTGGGGTGTGAAGAATCACGGAGCATCTGCCGCGCAGTCGCTGGGTCCCTCAACATCGAACCAGCAGCGGTGTCGTTTGCGGTTACACACACCCATAGCGCGCCATTCGCGGCTCAGGTGCTGGGGGGATGCCCTGAGCCCGGCTATCTTGACCAAGTCGCTGCGGCAGCCGTCCAAGCCGCCCTGCAGGCCTCGGGATCCATGCGACCGGCCACGATGAGGTACGGGTCAACAATCGTTGAAGGTGTGACATTCAACCGCCGCGGCGAGAGTTCCACGGATGAGGTAGTCCGGACGGTGTCATTCCATGACGATTCCGAGTCTTTGGTGGGCCTCATCTTCTGTTTCGCATGTCACCCAGTCGTCTTGGGGCCTGACAACACACTAGTGAGCGCCGATTGGCCCGGAGTCGCGAGACGATGGCTGCAGGAACGACTCCGCTGCCCGGCGATCTTCTTGCAAGGGTGCTGTGGCGATCTGAATACGGGGCACAAAGCGTCAGAGAGTGTTCTTGGTTCCGTGTCGCCTCGTCGTACCTTCCCAGAGGCGGAACGCGTTGGGGTCCGAGTTGCAGATGCCGCAGCTCTAGCTGTGGGGGCTGCGTATCCCGTGGGCGGCAGTACCGTCAGCGTCGCAGTTTCGGAAGTGACGCTCTCAGGTGGACCGATGTCCGGAGATCCAGATGTCGTCGCTCCGGTTTCTCGGCATGCGTGGGGAGAGCTGGATGTACTGCTCCTGCCTGGGGAACCCTTCATTCAGGTGGCTAACGAGATCCGCGCACGAAGTGGGCGGTCCGAACTCTTGGTCGGCGGATACTCCGGTGGTGTGCCTGGGTACCTCCCGTTCCCTCCTGTTGTGTATCTGGCGGGTGGCTATGAAGTAGAAGAAGCGCATGTCTTTTACGGGCGAGCTTCCTGTTTTGCTCCGCAAGCCGCCACCTTGTTGGTCAAGGTTGGGATCGAGTTGGTCTCACAAGCTTCCGCTACGAATGAAGGATGGTAGGCATGGGAATCCAACAACTAGGCGTCGGGATCATCGGCGCCGGCATCATGGGCCGCAGCCATGCGGCCTCGCTTGCGATGGATCCGCGAACGCGGCTAGTCGGCGTGGCAGGGCTGCCACTCGATTCAGCACAAGAATTGGTCAAGGGAACCCACGCCTACGCCACCGATGACTTCACCCGTCTACTGGCTGATCCGCGAATCTCGTTCGTGACCGTAGCGACGCCCGACAACCTTCATTTTGACATTTGCCGGCAGGCTCTAGCCGCAGGAAAGCACGTATTCGTTGAGAAGCCCTTGACCACGTCTCTAGCCGAGGCTGACCAACTCATCGAGGAAGTCGAGAGATGCGGACTAACGTTGATGACCAGCTTCAACCACAGATGGATCCCTTCCTACGCCGAAGCCTGGAAACGGATACAAGCTGGCAACATTGGCGCACCGATCATGGCCTATGCGCGTAAGAACGATCGCATCTTCGTCCCAACATCGATGCTCTCATGGGCCTCCAACACGACCTGCGCATGGTTCCTGTCGAGCCATGACATCGACCTGGTTAACTGGTTTTTCGGCGAGACTCCCGTTAGCGTATTCGCGACGGCATCGTCCGGAGTCCTCACAACCCAAGGCATCGACACCCTGGACGCGGTGCAAGCACAGGTCCGCTACCCGAGTGGCGGATTTGCTACCTTCGAGAGTTGTTGGATCTATCCAGATACCTTCCCAACCATGACTGATTCCTTCATTGAGGTGGTCGGGACTGATGGCGTCATCCAGTTGCCGCGAGTCGATGACCAAGTACACCTAGCGACGCGCGACTCCTTCTCGTACCCCCGTACTTCGATCGGCTCGGATGTGCATGGTCAGCAACTGGGGGCCGTGACCGCCGCACTCCATCACATGACAAGCTGCGTCTTGGGAGGTCATGACCCCTTGATCAGCCTTCGCTCGTCTCGCGATGTAATCGCGACGCTGGAAGCCGTTCACCGCTCGATCGCCTCTGGAAATCCAGAGAAGGTCTATCAATAGTCTCCTATGTGTCATCCTCGGAGACCACCCGCCGAAGAAGCCTCCCAGGACCACCCTCGTTGCGCTGACCAGTTGGAATGCAGACCGTCACAGCGGCTCACTCTCGGGCCGTACTAGTCGACACTGACAGCGGTGACATCGGCTCTGTGCTCGGACGGTGGGAGCGCGGTTGAGGGCTCTGTGGAGTGCCTGATCCGTTGACTCCGGCCCGTCTTGACCGTCGATCGCGAAGCAATGGAGGAACTCTGTAGGCAGGAGTCGGTGCGGGCGTGATGGAACGTCTTGGGTTCGGCAGGGCCCTCGTTCGTTCCATCCGTGGAAGCTAGTCCGCGATGAGGGACACGGCAGGGCGTGCGGCTGTTCCTCAAAGGGGTGACGGCTCCGCACTCGGTTGCCTTTACGGCCAGAACTTCGGATCAGGTCATGGCACGCTCGCATCACAAACTGCCTTCGAAGCGGTTAAGCTGCTTGTCAGACGCCTTTGGATAAGGGTTCGAGTCCCCTATGCTCCACAGCAGAACTCCCTAGTCAAACGCACGTGACTAGGGAGTTTACTTGTTCCACCTTGGACCCAGGTGCCCTCGAAGGGACAGAAAAGACTGTTCAGATCGCACGTTCATCGCACGCGCTAAGGGCAGTCTGGCGGGGTTCAGACTGTCATGAGACATTTTGGTTACATCCGACGGCTCCCAAGTATGCGCTATCAGGCGAGCTTCACTCATCCGGACGATCCTCAAAGAAGAGTGACCGCTCCCACGACCTTCACCCACAAGAGCGACGCCGAGCACTGGCTCCTGATGCAGGGGCGCGCCATCGAGCGCGGTGAGTGGCGGTCTCCCGAAGAAGTCGAAGCCAGCCTTCCTGTGGTCCACACTCTTCAAGAGACCTATGAACGCTTTCTGGCCCAGCGGCCCCGGCTGCTGGCCCTCTCCACGGCGACGGCCTACGAGCAGGATTGGCGTCTTCGCATCGTGCCCCACTGGGGAACCGAGCGCCACGTGAAGACCATCACCCATGATGACGTGTGGCAGTGGCGTCAGGGGCCGCTCAGCGGGGAGCGGCGTCGCGACCGATCCAGCCTGGCCCTCTTCAACGAGTTGCTGACCAAGGCCACGCATTGGGGATGGATCGAGAAGAACCCGGCCGCCGGCGTGAGTATCCCGCGCCAGACGAAGGCGATGGAGCAGCGTCACGTGTTCGACCTGGACGACGTCCGACGCTATCTGCAGGCCGCCGAACCCCAGCACGTGGCGATGTTGGCCACGGTGGCCCTGGGCCGGTTGAGATCCGGTGAAGTCCGGGGTCTGCGTCGGATGGACCTCGACCTTGAGGGGCGGCGGATCCTCGTGCACCAGGCGATCGAGCATGGCAAGGACGGCGATGCCTACCGCGTGGGTGTGAAGGTTCCCAAGACGTCGGCTGGCATCCGCTCGCTGCCCATGTCGACCACCTTGGTGACGATCCTGCAGGATCACCTGGCGTTGCACCCACGGTCGCCTGAGCAGCTCGTGTTCACCGTCGGAAATGGCAAGCCGATGGGGCCTGCCGAGGCCGACCGGCGTCATAACCGGGCACTGGCCAATATGGGGCTGCGGACCCCGGAGGCGGAGCGGCGCCGATTGGGGCGGAAGGGTCTTCCGGTGCCGAAGGAGGACCACATCACGCTGCACGACCTTCGTGCTTCGTACGCCGCGTGGCTCTTCAGCGAGGGATACACGATCGCGGAAGTCATGCTCTTGCTGGGGTGGAGCGACTCGCGGATGGCGCTTGAGGTCTACAGCCGCGTCTTTCCACGCCGGGTCGAGAGCGTCGGCCCCAAGCAGGACGAAGCGCTCAAGGGCCTCACAGTCGTCGTGGCATGAGGCCCCCGATCGCCTCTCTACGTGTAAAGGCTCCCTTGACGAGGGCAGGATGTAAAGGTAGTCTTTACACATGGAGATCCGCGGTTCGGCGCGTAAGCACGGGATCACGGATGCAGAGATCGAACATGCTTGGCACCACGCCATAAGGCTCGTCGAGTATGAATACAACGGTCAGGAACGCCTGTTGGTGATCGGGCCTGACCAGCACGGACGCTTGCTGGAACTCGTTGCTGTGCCTGCAGATGAACCGACTCGGATCATCCACGCTGATCGACTACGACCGAAGTTCTACGACTACCTGAGGTGAGGTGAACGCCATGACCATCAAGACACACAATGACTCGACCGGGCTGGACCAGCTAGACGTCCGTACGAACCCAGCCCGCGACGCCGCGCACTTCCGCCGGATTCTCGCTGCCCGGAAGGCGGTGGCGGAGGCCGAACAGGAACTGCGAGAAGCAGTACACGAGGCCCGCGAGGCCGGCGACTCCTGGACCGTTATCGGGGCCGCGCTCGACACAACCCGTCAGGCTGCCTATCAGCGCTTCGGTCGCGACTGAACCGTCGCAGTTCAGATGGCCCCTCTTACGCTGGGTGTCGGCCGTGGGGGTTCATAGGGGTATGAGCGAGAGGATCCTTGATGAGCACCCGTAACACCTCAGCCCCCACACCGAGAGCGGGCGCGCGGCGGTTGGCCTCCCTGAATGAAGCCGCTGAGTACATTCGTGTTCATCCCAAGACCTTGACCCGACGCTTCAGCGACGGTTCCCTGATCCGGTACCGAGTTGGACGCCGGGTGATGGTCGATTTGGACGAGCTGGACGAACTCGTGGTCGCGAGCGCCGGCGGCCTCAAGACCCTGGCCGGGTGACCGCATTGCGGGCGTCGGCTTCGTGGGCACAGACCGAAGGCTCGAAGTACGAGTCGAATCTCGCCACTAGTCCCGGAGTAGCTCTCCTTCGGCTGCGGATGGCGATGGAGCGCGTTCTGCGAAGTGAGCGCATGAAGCCGTAGCGCGCGCCGTGTCTTGCTCCCCTCAAATCGGCGGGACGTGATCATCGGCGCGGACCTCCGGTGTGTCGTGATGGACTGCGTAGGTGTTCGGGCCGTGGCCGGGATGTTGGCTGATCTGCGCCTGACTCGACGGCGTAGGCCACCGACGGCTCGGCGTCCGTCTGGCGCTGCAGGATCCGCCAGTAGAGGGCGGCTGCGGGACGCTCTGCTGGGAGTGGCCCTTCTGCCAGCGCGTTGGCGACGAGGGCCCCGGCTGGGATGCCGCGTTCTCCGAGCAGGGTGAGGTGCCTGGCCAGCCTGATGACGGCGGGGTCGTGGTCCAGGCCCTGACCCAGGGCGCGCAGTTGCGCGAAGTCAGGGTAGGCCCATGTCAGAGACTTTGTGTAATGGGTATGGCGTGATCCACAGTTCGGCCGGGGAGCGGAGCATCTGTTCATGGTCGTGGCGTCAGGCGTGCCTGGCTGGGTCGATCTGGACGAGCTGGACGAACTCGTGGTCGCGTGCCTAGACGGCCTCAAGACCCAGGCCGGGTGACGGAACTGCGGGACTCGTGGCACAGACCGTCAGACCAGCGGGGTTCGGTGCCGAAGATGGGGTCAAGGAGTGCTGCGATCAAGGCGACTTGATCATCGAGGAGCGCCTCCGGGACTGCTTCGAGGCGCTGCTTGCGTCGCCACGCCGCCCACTTGACCTGGCCGATGGTGCCGTAGCGCTCGAGGTGCTGGCTGATGGGCTCCAAGGTGACCTTGCGGTGCTGAGCGACGGCCTCTGCAGCCCTGCGCAGTGCGGCCACATCGATGCCGGACTTAGCCAGCTGCACAATGTCGATGTAGTCACGCCAGCGAGTGCTGGTGATACCCCTCTCGAGGATGGTCACGCCCTTCTCTGCAATGACCGTCTCGGCCGCGTATCCCAGCACTTCGATGGGTTCGCCGATGATGCGGGGAATCTTGACGAGCTGAGGCGGGGGAACCACCGGGTCGCCTGTGGACACATCCCAGGTGAGGATTCCAGACCAGGTTGCGATAGATGCTTGGGCTCGGATTCGGAAACCGGGGTAGTCGCCCTCTTCGCGGATCTCCTGGACCGTGATCGCGTTGGGGTGGCTCAACTCCGTCGGGCATTTCGAGTGCTGCGGCGTCCCTGACCACAGCAGACAGGTGCTCTGCGGTGACGTCGGCGCTGACCGCGTTGGCGTCGACGTCCTTTGTGGGGCGACGCGCGCCATAGGCGGTGAGCAGGATGCCGCCCTTCAGGATGAAATCTGGAGCGTGCTGAGTCTGGCTCAAGCGGTGGAGGAATGACTCGAGGAGATGCCGGGTCAGAAGTTCCTGTGTGGGCGCCGGCTTGCCTGTCATGTCCGCCATCGATCGGGCTGTAGCTCTCAACTTCCGGGGCATGTCTTGACCGGTGGTCATGTCAGCGTCTCCAAGGCTGCGAGGAGGGGGCCTCGCGCACGGGGGAGCAGTCTCGCGAGTGTGACCAGGCGGTTGGGTTTGCCTCCACGGCGCAGCCACTCCTTGAGGGCTTCGAGGGGGAGCTCGTAACCGATCGCGCCTCTCAGCCTGAAGGCGTCGACGATGGATCGCTCGGGTGTGTAGAGCCCGATCGTTTGCTCTGTGCCGGCGATTGGGACCTCTTCTCGTCCTAGATCGAAGGTTGCCGTGTGGAAGCGGTGCCAACTGATTGCTGAGTTACCGGCTGGGATGCGTGCTTCTCGGTGGATGGCCACGTTGAGCGTGGCGGGGATTTCATCGGTGAGGTCATGGAGGGCCAGGGCCGAGGTGAGGCAGATCGTGGCTTCTGGGCGTCGGCTGGCGGCCTCGATCCAGTCCCAGTCCGCGGAGCTGGCGTCGGCGGAGAGGTAGATTCCACGGGCGATGCGTTCCAGTCTGCCGTCGCGGGCGGCACGGTGGAGGGTGCTTCGGGACATGCCCTGCTGCCGCGCGGTGGCGGGTGTGAGTGGCGCCATCCCGGTGCCCTCCCTGTCTGAAACAAAACGTATCCCGATAAGTCTATCTGAGGACGGTTTGTTTCACCACGTCTCAGGGTGCTCCGCGGCGAAGTGTGTGGGCGCTCTGACGGGGCGGGCGGTCATCGCCGAAGACTTCCGGTGTCTCTTGATGGACTGCGTAGGTGTTCGGGTCGCGGCCGGGCGCATGGCTGATCTGCGCCTGGCCCGACGGCATTGGCCCGAGGCAGCCCCGCAGGGACCCTCCGTCGGGGCCGCGGTCGTCGTGGTGGCGGGGGCGAACAGGCCTCGCAAGGTGTCCAGATCAGGGCGAGGCCCAGCGCATCGTCGAACGAGTCGGCGCTGGCCTGCGATTCGACCTCCGAGATGGGCGCCGGGGCGTATCGTGGGAAGACGTTCCTGGAGGGCAATCATGAGCACCACAACTCACCCCACGACAGCGCCCACCCAAGGTCCCAGCGCACGTGAGGCCCGCACCGTTGCGGAGGCGGCACGACAGACAGAGTGGACCAAGCCCAGCTTCGGCAAGGAGCTCTTCCTCGGCAGGCTGCGGCTCGACCTCATCGAGCCATGGCCGACGCCCAGCGCCGAGGCCCGCGCCAAGGGTGAGAGCTACCTCACCCGCGTCGAAGAGGTCTGCCGCCGCATCGACGGCGCCCTGATCGAGCGCGAGGCGCGCGTCCCCGACGAGACCTTCGCTGCGTTGGCCGAGATCGGCGCCTACGGCATGAAGGTGCCGGAGTCGCACGGCGGCCAGGGGCTCACGCAGTACTACTTCAACAAGGCACTGACGATGATCGGCTCGGCCAGCCCCGCTGTTTCAGCGATGCTGTCGGCCCACCAGTCCATCGGCGTCCCGCAGCCGGTGAAGATGTTCGGCACTGCGGCCCAGCAGGAGGCGTACCTGCCGCGGGTGGCGGCAGGTGAGATCTCGGCATTCCTCCTGACGGAGCCCGACGTCGGCTCGGACCCCGCGCGGCTCGCGACGACCGCGACGCCCGACGGCGACTCCTACCTCCTCGACGGGCTGAAGCTGTGGGCCACCAATGGCACCATCGCCAGCCTGTTCGTCGTGCTGGCCCGCGTCCCCGCCAAGGCGGGCAGCAGGGGAGGGATCACCGCCTTCGTCGTCGAGGCGGACTCGCCGGGGATCACCGTCGAGCGCCGCAACACCTTCGTCGGACTACGCGGGATAGAGAACGCGCTCATCCGGTTCCACCGGGTGCGAGTGCCTGCCGCCAACGTCGTGGGCCAGGTGGGCAAGGGCCTGAAGATCGCACTCGCCACGCTCAACACCGGCCGCCTGTCGCTGCCGGCGATGTGCGTGGGCGCGGCGAAGTGGTCGCTCCACGTGGCACGCGGCTGGGCAGGGGAGCGCGTCCAGTGGGGCCGCCGCGTGGGCGACCACGAGGCCGTCGCCACCAAGATCGCGTTCATCGCCGCCACCACCTACGGCATGGAGTCGATGCTCGACCTCGCCAGCATGATGGCCGACGACGAGTCCAACGACATCCGGATCGAGGCGGCGCTGGTCAAGCTCTACGCATCGGAGATGGCATGGCGCGTCATCGACGACCTCGTCCAGATCCGCGGGGGCCGCGGCTACGAGACCGCCGACTCGCTGGCGGCCCGCGGAGAACGCCCGGCCGAGGTGGAACAACTCATGCGCGACATCCGCATCAACCGGATCTTCGAGGGTTCCACGGAGATCATGCACCTCCTCATCGCTCGCGAGGCGGTCGACGTCCACCTCGAGGTGGCAGGCGAAATCATCGACCCGGAGGCGTCGACGCGGGCCCGGGCCGAGGCGGTTGCGCGGGCGTCGGCGTTCTACTCCAAGTGGCTCCCGATGCTCGTGGTCGGCGCCGGCACGGTGCCAGGATCGTTCCGTGGGCACGGCGCGCTGGCCGGGCATCTCCGCTACGTGGAGCGTGCGGCCAGGCGCCTCGCCCGTGCGGTCTTCGCAGGGATGGCGCGTTGGCAGGGGAGGCTGGAGTACCGGCAGGCCTACCTGGCCCGGATCGTCGACATCGGCGCAGAACTGTTCGCCATGTCCGCGTCCTGCGTGCGGGCAACGGCGGAGAAGGACAGCAACCCTGACGGCGTCGAACTCGCCGCCGCGTTCTGTGAGCAGGCGAGGGTCCGCGTCGATGCACTGTTCGACGCCCTGTGGCACAACTCGGACCGCAGCGACCGGCACCTCGCCCGCCGCGTCCTCGACGGTCACCACACCGGGTTGGAGGACGGCGTGCTGCACGTGGCCGACGACCTGCCCTGGGTCGCATCATGGGAACCCGGCCCGGCAGAGGTACCGGACGTTCGCAGGCGGATCGACCTCGGCTGAGTACGTCGGCGCAGGCCGAGCGCACGATGCCACCGAAATTGGTGTCGCCGAGGCCCTACCTGGGCTCCCACTGCGCGGCCGTCGACCGGTGGGGCTGGCTCTCCGCTCCTGCCCTCAGCTTGTCGCTCCCGCCACAGAGGAGCCACGCACGACCAAGCGGCATGGAAGAGCTTCGACGCCCTCGAATTGCTTGCCCGCCAGCGAATCGAAGACTCGCTGGGCCGCCAGGCGCCCCAAGGCCTCGAAGTTCATATCGACGCTGGTCAGTTGGGGGAGGGACCCGGTGGCGAGGATTTCCCAATTGTCGAACGACACCACCGCGATGTCGTCGGGAATGGACACACCCAGGGAGTGGAGGCTGTCGATGGCACCCCGCGCGATCTGATCAGAAGCACAGACGATGGCGTCGACGTCCGGTGACTGAGCGAGGATGCTCTTGGCCGCCGCCCTTCCCCACGCCTCGGACCAGGCACCGAATGTGTACGGCGGGAGGAGTTGGAGTCCAGCCTCGCCCAGAGCCTGCCGGATGCCCACGGCACGATCGTGTGCGGCCGCGTAGGTGTCGTTTCCGTGGATGTGCGCGATCTTTGTCCGGCCGAGGGAGAGCAGGTGCTCAATGGCCATTGCCCCGGCGCTGACGTTGTCCGGCACGAGTGAGGTGTCGGAAGGATCGTCGGAGGGAGCGTAGGCGTAGACCACCGGGACGGGAAGGTCCTTGCCCAGGGAGGGCCGTGGGTCTGTGCGCGAGCCGACGACGATGAGACCGTCGATGCGCCGGGCGAGCAGAGCCTGCAAGTGGTGACGTTCACGGATGGCGTCTTCCCGTGCATCGCACAGGAACACGGACATGCGCTCAGCGCCGAAGGCGTCCTCTGCTCCCATCAGGATGGGAATGGAGAAACGGCCATCAAGGTCTGAAGCCAACAACCCGACCGTCCCCGACTGGGCAGCGGCCAGGCTGCGAGCCATGGGGTTGGGTGTGAATGCGAGCTTCTCGGCGGCGGCGAGCACACGTTCGCGGGTTGCCGCGCCTACTTCATCTCTGCCGTTGAGCGCCTTGGAGGCCGTGGACAGGGAGACTCCTGCCTCTGCAGCTACCGCCTTGAGTGTCGCTGGACGCATCGTCGTCTCCCCTCGCCTGTCACGAAACCGCTACCGGAAGTGTAGCCAACCCCGTTGACAGCAGCATAGTGCCACCGTAGTCTTTCCTCCGAAAGCGATTTCGGAAGTTTCGGAACAGAGCCCTACTCTCCGAACGTCCGCGGAACAAAGGAGATCCGAATGAAAATCACATCGGCTTTGACGAGGCGCGTGTTCCTCGGAGGGCTGGGGGTCAGCGCCCTTGCCGCTGCAGGCTGCGGCAGCGGCTCGACCACCGAAGCACCCGAGTCGACCACGCCCACGACGGCGGGAGGGGAGGAGACCACCGCTGCTGCTGGAGGGACCGTCACCGTCTGGCACTACTTCTCGGACCCGAACCAAGTCGCGCTGATGGACCGCTACGCGGAGCTCTTCGCGGCTGCCAACCCGGGGTCCAAGGCGGAGAACGTGTTCGTGCCCTATGACCAGATGAACTCCAAGCTCGTTTCGGCGGTCGGGGCCCAGGAGGGTCCGGACATCGCCGTGTTCAACGGCGCTGAGGCGGCGACCCTCGCCCTGGCTGGTGCGCTTCAGCCCATCGACACCTTCCTGAACGGGTACGCAGACGCGGACCAACTGCCCAGCTCCGTGATCCACAAGTTGGAGGACGAGACCTTCGCGGTTCAGGGCTACGTCAACCTTCTCGGCCTCTGGTACAACGCTGACATCCTCGGCGAGATCGGGGTGGAGCCGCCCACGACCATGGACGAACTCGAGGCGGCCATGGACAAGGCCGTCGCAGCGGGCAAACAGGGAATCACCCTGTGCGCGCTGCCGCAGGGGCAGGGCGAGTGGCAGGCGTTCCCCTGGCTGAGCTCGGAAGGCTTCGATTACGCGGCACCGGAAGCGGAACCGCTGGCGGCGGGTCTGGCCCGTGCCCGGGGTTGGGTGGAGAAGGGCTACCTGTCCCAGGAAGCCGTGACGTGGGACCAGACCGTTCCGTTCCAGCAGTTCGCCGCCGGCAACGTGGCGTTCGCCGAGAACGGCAACTGGCAGATGGGAACCGCCAAGAGCGACGCGAAGTTCAACTATGGCGTCGTGGCGCTGCCCCTGTCCGATTCGGGCAAGGTCTACCTCGGGGGAGAGGGCCAGGGCATCGGCGCGTTCTCCAAGGACCCCGCACTGGCCTGGAAGTACCTGGAGGCGAGCTACCTGGCCGTCGACGGCCAGCTGGCTGCAGCTGAGATCGTGGGATCGATCCCCTCGCGGCTCGACGCGGCCGAGAACGACGCCGTCACGAGCAACGAGCTGCTCCGGCCGTTCGCTGAGACCGTCGCCAAGTTCGGCGCGAACTACCCGGACGCCGCCATCCCGCCGGAGTCGGTGCCGGACGTCCAGCTGACCGTGGGGCAGGCGTGGTCCGCAGTCGTCGGAGGACAGCAGTCGCCCGAAGACGCGGCCAAGGGCGTCGTCGACAAGCTGAGCAGCATCGTCGGCTGACGCACCACATCGGGGTGGGCGTCGACGAACGCCCACCCCGCCCAAGCCCACCGGACCATGAAGGGAACCCAGATGCCGAGGCTCGCGAGACACCGTAGCTCCACCCGTCAGAGCCATTGGCTCTTCGCGCTACCTGCTGCGCTCTTCCTCGCAGCCTTCTCGCTGTTCCCCCTCATCCAACTGGTTCGCATGTCCCTGTCCGATGTCACGTCCCGAACGTTGAACCGTGAATGGACGTTCGTGGGGTTCAGAAACTACCTGACGGCCTTCGCTGCGGACGAGACGCAGGCTGCGATGTGGCGCACCGCGATCTTCGTGCTGGTGGTCACCCTGTCCGGAATGTTGCTGGGCATTGCTGGGGCGATTGCGCTGCGGACCACGGGCCGATGGTCCAGCGTGGTCCTCGCCGTGATGGTCTTCTGCTGGGCTCTTCCTCCGGTGGTGAATGGGTCGGTGTGGAAGTTCCTGCTGGCGAGCGAAGGCCTGATCAACTCGGTCGTCCTCAGGCTGGGACTCGCAGATGCCGCGCTGCCCTTCCTGTACGACCAGACATGGGCGTTGCTCTCGGTGGCGTTCGTCTGCTCGTGGGCCGTGATCCCCTTCAACGTGTTGGTCTTCCGTGCCGCCCTCATGCAGATCGACAACGAACAGTTCGAGGCAGCGGCGCTGGATGGCGCTGGGCGCTGGGGTGAGGTCCGGCACGTGATGTTGCCTGCTGTACGCCCCACGACCCTGGTGTTGCTCATCCTCACCGTCGTGTACGGGTTCCGCTCCTTCGACTACATCTACGTCATGACCTACGGCGGGCCGGGTACGGCGACGAACACCCTGCCCTTCCTTGGCTACCTTCAGGCATTCCAGCGCTACGACTACGCCTTGGGCTCGACCACCTCAGTGATTGCCCTGGCCCTCGTCCTGCTGCTGGCTGCCGTCTATGCGCGCTCCATCCTGCGAGAGGAACGATCGTGAACCGGCGCACCGGACCTGTCACTGGCCTTGTCAAGGCGCTCTTGACCCTGCTCTACGGTGTGCCGCTGTTCTGGATCGTGCTGACGAGCTTCAAGGCTTCCAACGAGGTCTTCGGCTCCCCCTTCAGCTTCACGCCCACCCTGGCTGCCTACGGAGACGCCATCGGCCCCGCGCTCTTCACGGCGTTCAAGCAGTCGGCGACCATCGCTGTCGGCACCACTGCCCTGGTCCTCCTGATCGCGGTTCCAGCGGCCTATGGGCTGGCGCGCGTCAATGGCGTGGTCGCATCGCTCGGATTGGGCCTCCTGATCGTGTTCCAGATGGCGCCCCAGACCGCGAACGTCATCCCCCTGTTCCAGATCTTCGGCGCGTGGGGCCTCCTCGACTCCATGGTGGGCGTGATCATCGCGGACACGGCACTGCTGATCCCGTTCGGGGTGATGCTGCTGCGCCCCTTCTTCCGGGCTGTGCCGCCGGCTCTGGAGGAGGCTGCCCAGATCGACGGCGCCAACCTCGTGAGAACCTTCTGGTCGGTGGTCCTGCCCATCGCCAGGAACGGAGTCTTCACGGTGGGGACCCTGGTATTCCTGCTCGCCTGGGGCGAGTTCCTCTACGCCGTGAACTTCTTCCTGGCGCCTGGAACGTATCCGCTGTCGGCGATGCTCTCGCAACAAGTCTCCGCTTTCGGGATCAACTGGCCGGGCCTCATGGCGCTGTCGGTCCTCACCTCGATCCCGATCCTCATCGTCTATTCGCTTTCGTACAAGTCCCTGCGCGACGGTTTGGCCGTCGGCGCAGTCAAGTGATCTGGAGGGATCAACCATGAGCCGAATCGTGGACTTCGGGCTGCCCATCGTCCCGTCCACCAGCCGACTGCGCCCGCTGGGCCTTGGCGACGTCGAGATCCTCGGTGGCTTCTGGGGTGAACGTCAGGCGCTCAACGCGTCGACCCTCATCGCACATGCACAGGAGTGGATGGAGAAGGTGGGCTGGATCGCCAACTTCGACCACGCCCTCGACGGCACGCTGGTGGAGAAGAGGCGGGGACGCGAATTCTCCGATTCCGACGTCTACAAGCTGATGGAGGCGATGGCATGGGAGCACGGACGAACCGGTTCGGCCGAGATGAACGAACGCTTCGAGGCGCTCACGCGACGCATCCTGCCCGTCCAGGAGCCTGACGGTTACCTCAACACGAAGTTCGGGCGGCCGGGCCAGCAACCGCGGTACTCGGACTTCGAATGGGGCCACGAGTTGTACTGCTTCGGTCACCTGATCCAGGCAGCCGTCGCCCGAGCCCGAACCTTCGGGCGGGATGCCTTCGTCGAGATGGCCATCCGAGCCGCGGACCATGTCTGCGCCGAGTTCGGCGAGGGTGGGCGCGACTCCATCCCCGGCCACCCGGAGATCGAGGTCGCCCTGGCGGAACTCGGCCGGCTCCTCGGAGATGACAAGTACATCCGGCAAGCGGCGCTGTTCGTCGAGAGGCGTGGGCACGGGCGCCTGAGGGACATCGAGTGGGGCCGCTCCTACTACCAGGACGACATTCCAGTTCGAGAGGCGACGGTGGCGCGTGGCCATGCCGTCCGTGCGATGTATCTCGCCGCAGGAGCAGCCGACGTAGCGGTGGAGACCGGCGACGAGGAACTGTTCGCGGCCGTCAAGGCGCAGATGGACGCCACCATGGCCCGACGGACCTACGTCACGGGCGGCATGGGGTCAAGGCACACCGGGGAAGCCTTCGGTGAAGACTTCGAGCTGCCCCCGGACCGGTCCTACTCGGAGACCTGCGCAGGCATCGCCGCAATGATGGTGTGCCAGCGGCTGCTGCTCGCCACCGGCGAGCCCCAGTACGCAGACCTCATCGAACGCATCCTCTACAACATCGTCGCGACATCCACGGCAGAGGACGGACACGGCTTCTTCTACGCCAACACGTTGTACCGGCGGACGCCTGGTGAACTCCCGGAGAAGGATGTCCCCAGCCCTCGGGCCGACTCATCGTTGCGGGCTCCCTGGTATGACGTGTCGTGCTGCCCCACGAACGTGTCGCGAACGCTGGCCTCGATGGCCTCGATGATCGCCACCACCGGGGACGGCGCGGTGCAGATCCATCAGTTCGTGCCAGCCCACATTCGTGCGGCCGTGGCTGACGAGTCGATCGAACTCGACATGACAACGAACTACCCGGACGACGGCATCGTGCGAATCACCGTGGTGTCGGCACCAACACAGGGCGTGGAGCTTCGGCTCCGGGTGCCGGCCTGGGTCGACGGTGGGGCCACGCTCGCCGTGGGTGACACCGTCGTCGAGGTTGCAGCCGGGTATGCCCATGCACCCAGGCGCCTCAGGGCTGGTGAGTCATTGACGCTCACACTGCCCATGGAGGCGAAGTGGGTCCACCCGGACCCCCGGATCGACACCGTCTTCCACCAGGTTGCCGTCACGAAGGGGCCCCGCGTCTTCGCGCTCGAGTCGCATGACTTGGGCGCCGATGTCGGCAGAGCCCAGGTGGACGTTGCGGCGGGCCTTGGGGACGGTGTTCAGCCGGAGGTTGCGATCCGCCTCGTGGCGGAAGGTGGCTCCGGGTGGCCCTACCGTGCTGCTGGCGATGCTGGCCAGGGGGAGCCACGGCGCACGACATTGATTCCGTACCACCGCTGGGGCAATCGAGGCCCGGCCACGATGCGGGTGTGGCTCCCAATGGCCTAGTCGATGAACCTCGGCAAAACCGCGGTGCCAACCTCCTGTGACCCGTAGCATCGCAATACTGCTGTTCCCCATGGGGCCGCTCGACGGTCACACCACCAGGAGGATCCATGACAGTTGACGAGCACCGGAGCGCGTCGCGCCGGAGTGGCAGTTCCTTGAGCGGTTGGGTGATGCTCCTGATCGGGCTCCTCGCCGGAATCGCGCTGGCCGCAGCTGCGGGGGTCTTCCTCCTCGGCATCGGCTGGGCGACGCCATTGGACGCCCAGTCGGTCATCAGCGCCAGCCCCACACCGTCGGCCTCCCCCACGGTGAGCGGCGCGCCCGCCGGGGCGGGGGACGTGTCCGAGGCCTGCGTGCGAGCCGCGGAGTACAACGTGGAGGTCGACCAGGCCGTCGAAGAGCTGGCTCGAGGCGCGGAGGCGCAGGACGCCCGCGCCCTGCAGGAAGCCCTGGACCGGCTGCAGCAGGCCCGCGATGACGCGGCTGGCGCGTCGGAGGAGTGCCTCGCCCAGGCGGGGCAGACCCCATCGACGGAGGAGCCGTCGCCGTCGGAATCGCCGTCCCAGGAGCCCACTCCGGTGGAGTCCGCGTCAGACGAGCCAACCTCGGAGGAGCCGAGCCCCAGCCCCAGCGAGACGCCATGAGCGAGGCGCCGGCGCCAGAGGTGGAGCCCCGCCGCGGCTTCATGGCGCGACTCTGGTACGGATACGCGCGCGTGACCGTTGCGCTGCGCTGGGTCATCGTCGTCGGATGGGTTGCCGCTGCGATCGCTGCGACGCTGTTCCTCCCGCCGATGCAGGGCACCGTCGACGACATCGAAGCCCTCGGCGCAGACGATGCGAGCTTCGCCGCCGAGAAGCGCTCCCTCGAACTGTTCGAGTTCCCCCTGCTGAGCCGCGCGGCGATCGTGCAGCGCAACCCCGAGGGGCTGCCCCCGCTGGTGCAGGCGGAGGCCGTCATGCGGGGCATCGCCGTCACCCAGCGCAAGTACGACACGCCGCTGCTGGGCGCGATCCCCGTCCCCAACGCCGAGGCCGCGTTCCCGGGGGCCGGGGAGAAGAACACGACGGTGATCACCTACGTGTTCGCAGACCCGCAGCTCAACTTCTTCGAGCAGACCCGAGCCGTCGAGGACTTCGCGGCCGAGCAGCTCACGGACCCGTCGGATGCGTATGTGGGGGTCACGGGATCGATCCCTGCGCGCGCCGCACAGGGCCTGGTGCTCAACTCCTACGTCCACATCGTCGAGGTGGTCACCGTCCTCGCGGTGCTGACCATCATGGCGCTCACCTTCGGCTCCCTCATCGCCCCGCTGCTCACCCTGATCAGCGTGGGCGCCGCCGTCTTCGTCACGCTCGGCGTCTCCGGGTGGGTGGCGGGCATGATGGACGTGTCCATCCCGGCCGACCTCCGGCCGCTCATCGTCGCCCTCCTCCTGGGCATCGTCACGGACTACTGCATCTTCTACCTCTCCGGCCTGCGTACCCGCCTGCGGGAAGGCCATTCGCGGCTCGAGGCCGCTCGCCTGGCCACCGCGTCGTTCACGCCGATCGTCACCGTGGCGGGCGTCACGGTGGCGGCGGGCACCGCGTCGCTACTGGTCGCCGAATCCCCGCTCTTCCGGGGGTTCGGGCCCGCGCTTGCCCTCACCGTCCTGACCGGGCTGGTGGTGGCCGTCACCCTCGTCCCCGCACTCCTCGCCATCCTGGGCCGCGGCGCCTTCTGGCCCCGCACCATCACCCCGGAGCCCGTGCGGGCGCGGAAGAGGCCGTCGCTCCTGACGCGGGCCGTCGCGAACCGCGCGTCGGCGTTGGTCCTCGTGCTGGTGTGCGTGGCGGGCCTGGGCGCCGCCGCCTACCAAGCGCGGCACCTGGACCTGGGCCTCGGGTTCGTCCAGTCGCTGCCCGAGACCACCAGCGCCCAGCGGGCGGAGGACGCGGCGGGCAAGGGCTTCGCGCCCGGCATCATCTCGCCGACGGAGATCGTCGTCGAAGCCCCGGGAGTGGGGGAGAAGGCCGACGAGGTGGCCCAGCTGGGCGAAGCCCTCAAGACGCAACCCGGCGTGGCGGGCGTGATCGGCCCCGGCGACCTGCCCGCTGCGGACGACGTCGGCGCCTTCACCGCGAAGTCGGGTGAGGCGGTCCGCTTCCTCGTCGTCCTCGACAGCACGCCGCTCGAGGCGACGGCGATCGACACGCTGCGCAACCTCGAGGCCGAGCTGCCCCAGCTCGCCTCCGACGCGGGGCTGGGCGAGGTCACCACGCACGTCGGCGGCGACACCGCGCTGGCGTCGGGCGTCATCGCGGACACCACCAACGACCTGTTCCGGATCGGGATCGTCGCGCTCGCCGTGAACCTGCTCCTCCTGGTCGTCTTCCTCCGCGCCCTGATCGCGCCCCTCTACCTCCTCGCGTCCAGCGTCCTCGCCCTGGGCGCGACCCTCGGGCTGTCCGTGCTGTTCTTCCAGGACTTCCTCGGGCACGACGACCAGACGTTCTACGTCCCGTTCGCCGGCTCGGTGCTCCTGCTGTCGCTGGGCTCGGACTACAACATCTTCGCGGTCGGCCACGTGTGGCAGGAGGCCCGCAACCGGCCCATGCGGGAGGCCATCCTTGTCGCCACCCCGGAATCGAACCGCGCGATCACCTCGGCTGGCCTGGCACTGGCCGCCAGCTTCGGGCTCCTTGCGCTCGTGCCGCTGGGGCCGTTCCGCGAGCTCGGTTTCCTGCTCGGGGTGGGCATCCTCATCGACGTGTTCATCGTGCGGGCGCTGCTCGTGCCGTCGCTGATCACGCTGGTCGGCCCGGTCAGCAGTTGGCCGTCGGGCATCCTGCGCCGAGAGAGGCGTGCGCGCGACAGGACGGCCCGTGCCCGTTCCTGAACAGCCGCACGGCAGTCACGCCTATCCGCCTCCGCAGTGGGGCAGTCGACGACTGCTGGGGCGGGTGCTGGACTGGGTCATCGGCGCCGTCGCCATGCTCCTGGTCCTGCTGCTCGTGCTGTTGCTGTTGTGGCTGTCGATCACGCAGGGGACGGGCAGCGCCGATGCACCAGCGCCCGGTGTCACCTCACCGTCGCCGTCGGGCGGGCCGGCCATGGCGCCCACCCCGCCGTCGGACCTTGGCGAGGACGAGGTCTGGTTGGGTGACATCTCCCTGAACTCCAGCTCCGTCTTCGCTGCTGGCACTCCGCTCGAGGACGTCGTCGGCACGGGCACCGACGTCACGTCGGGGCCGGACGGGCTGGTCGCCCGCCACCTCGAGCTCACGGCCACCGTCCCGTTCCACGTGGTGGCAGCCCAGGTGGGGCCCGGCACCACCGTCGGCGCCGCCGGCGGGGGAGAGGCGCGCGTCGACACGCGGGTGGAGGCGCTGGGCCGCAGCCTCCCCGTCGGGGCCACCGGCTCCGTCGAGGTGGTGGGCGGCAAGCTGGTGATGGTGCCGACGTCCATCGACATCGGTGCACCGCAGTTCATCTCCGACCTGTTGGGTGACGTGGTGCGCGAGCTGGTCACGTTCGAGTACGCCATCGAGGGCCTGCCCGACGGTGTGGTGCTGCGGAGCGTGGAGGTGGTCGACGGCGGCTTCCGCGCCCACCTCACCGGCGACGACGTGCGCCTCGTGCAGTGAACTCGCCGCGGGTGCCCACGGCGACACGGGTGACCACCGCCGAGCCCCCGTCGACCGCGACGGCCAACGCTGCCATGTAGCCGGGCAGCGGCGGGTCGAGCCCCAGCACGGTGCCCCCGGCCTCCGGGATGCCCGCCTTGAGCCTCGCCTCGGCCGCCACCCACTCCCATCCGCCGTCGCCATCGGGGCTCTTCGTACCTGAGCGTGGGGTCATAGTCGTAGACCGCCGCCGATGAGGAGCATTCTGAGGCGGTAGT